>CANRKZ010000013.1 GCA_947631335.1 uncultured Clostridia bacterium | reverse complement strand
TTAAAAATTTTAAATAATAAAGAGAACTTGGATAATGTGGCAGAAATCAATTCTTATTCAGTATTTGATGAGAATGGCAAAATTTATGCAGGAATTGATAAAGATTCAAATCCAGGAAATACAATACCAGGAGAGAAAAAGACTTATGAAGATGATACAGATGCAGCACCAGGATTACAATTAGAGGTAGCAGATGCAAGAAAGATAACAGGTACAGTATTTGAAGATAAAGCTGAATCAAAAGGAAATTACGAGGATCCAGAACAATTAATGACAGGTGAAATAAGACAAGGAAATGGAATATTTGACGAGGAAAAAGAGAAGGGAATAGCAAATGTAAAAGTTACACTTAAAGAAAATACAGGAAGTGGTAAACAATATGAAACAAGTACAGATGGGGAGGGTAACTTTGAAATTACAGGCTATATACCAGGTGATTATATATTAACTTACACATGGGGAGATGAAACCTATACGGTTCAGAATTATAAAGGAACGATATATGATTCAACAAGAGATCCATCTAATAAAAATTGGTATAAAGAAAAAGTAGATACAAGACTAACAGATGCAAAAGATGATTATGTGTTAAGACAAGAAATTGATCAAGAAATAATAGATATAGAGGAAATGGATAACCCAATAGGACAAGTTCCATCAAAGAATTTGATGCAGTCTACAACACCAATTATGGGAATAGGCATAGAAGCAGAAACAGATGGAAATACACGATATGGAATCACATCGATAGAAACAGAGATGGAAGGAGATAAATTTGTACCAAAAGACTTCATAATAAAAAATGTAGACTTTGGTATCGTAGAAAGAGCAAGACAAGTTATGAATATAGATAAAAGAGTAGATGCATTAAAAATCACTTTAGCAAATGGTCAAGTAATAGTAAATGGTAAAGTTAAAGAAGATAAACAAGGAAACCTAAAAATTGAAAATGATCAAAATGTTGTAAGTGGTAATATAGGTAATGAAGGTAACGGTTATTTATGGGCAACACTTGATAGTGAATTAATTCAAGGAGCTACGATAGAAATCACATACAACATAGTAGTAAGAAATGACAGTGAGGTGGACTATAATAAAGATACCTATTACTTATATGGAGAGATATCAGACGCAGATAAAGCAAATTATATTATTAAAATGACTCCAAGAGTATATGATTATTTAGATCATGAAATGGTAAAGGAAAATACGGATGATGATGAATGGAAACAAGAAAGTATAGAAAAATATAATGAAAATGTAGCTACAGAAACTATTACAGAAAGGTATCTATATAATAAAGAAGAAGTAATGGAAAATAATGCAAAAAAGGCTATTTACGACGAATTAAAAGAGGACTATGGAGATACAGTAGAGAATTGGAGTATAGATGAAATAAAAGAAGTAAGACAAAAAAGATTAGCAGACAAAACAATATACAATTTAGAATTACTTGAAAAAGAAATACTTCCAGGAGATAAAACAGAAGCGATGATGACGACGTCAAAAGTATTATCAAATTCAGATGAAATTGATTTAAAAAATGATTCAGAGATTGTAAGCGTAAAACGTAATCATCAAGCAGGAAGAAGATTAACACCAAATATTTTGTATGATAGAGCAGAAAGACTTATCGTAACATCTCCAACAGGAGAGAATAGGCAATATTGGCCAGTCATTACATTAATAATTTCAACCTTCGTGATATTAGGTACAGGAGTTGTATTTATTAAAAAGAAAATACTAAAGTAAAAGAGTAAAATTATTTCAAACCCATAGGTACTTATGGGTTTGAAATAAAAATATTTCTATAAAACAATTTAGTTAGTTTTTCTTTAGAAATAAAAAGGACAAGTAAAATTAGAAAGGTAAGATCTAGAAAATAAGGAGGAGACTAAAAGTGAAAAAGAAAAAATTTTTCTTAGGACTATTAATCCTAATTATGATATTGGGAATTCAAGTAAATGTATTAGCATTTGATTTATTACCCAATATAGATCAGAAGGTATTGTCAGAAAAACAAGTAAAAATCTCTTTAAAATTAACAGATCTTCAGGATTATACAAATGGAATCAATGCGGTTAGTGGAAAAATTATTTATGACACGAATGTATTTGAAAGTGTTTCTTTTACAGGAATGAACAATTGGTCTTGTGCTTATAATAATGAAGAAGGAAACGAAAGTCAGGGAAAATTTATGCTAATTACGACAGCTGGAAATGTTACAAAAGAAAAAGAAGTGGCACAAATAGAATTAAAACTAAAGCCAGGTATACCACTTCAGGAAACAAAGATTAAAATAGAAGAAATACAAACTAGCTATCATGCAGAAAAAGTTAAAGCAGAAGACAAAGAGATTAATTTAAAAATAAAAGAAAATGATATCGAAGTTATACAAAAGAATGAATTAAAAACAGAAAAAATAGAAGAAACAGAAGAAACTAAACAAAAGCAAGAAGGAAATAAAAAAGATGCTTATATCTTAATAGCAATAACAGTAATAATAGCAATAATATTAATTATTTTCATGATTCTTATGATAAAATTAAAAGAAAGGGGGAAAACAAATGAAAAATAAGAAAATGATACTCACTTTTATAATAGCAACTATAATAGCAACAGTTTTTCTAATGTATACAATAATCCCTGTGAATGCAGCAAGTTATCCTTTTACGTTTACAGTTAATCCTGAGCAAGTAAGTGCAAAACCAGCAGACACTATAACAGTTGATTTAGGAATAGCAGATATAGATCAAAGTAGTGATGGGATTAATGCTATTCAAGGTGATATATCTTATGATGAAAATATATTTGAGAATGTAGAGATTATAACAGCAGGATCTAATTGGAGTGTATCGCTTAATCAAGTAACAGATAGTAGCTTAAAAGGAAGATTTGTTATTAGTAATATGAATAATCAAAAAAGCACACAGGTAGTTGCTCAATTAAAGGCAAAAATAAAATCAGATGTAACAGTATCAACGGCTACGATTGAATTAAAAAATGTATTTTCTAGCTATGGTTCAACAGAAACAGCAAAAGCGAACAAGACAATTACAATAAACTTAAATTCAACACAAAATCAAAATAATAGCCCCTCAAAAAATAAAACAATAGACACTTCTAAGAATAATGGAAATATATCGCCAAGTAAGAATCTACCAAAAACAGGTTTAAGTACTTGGGTTGGTACAGGAATCATAATTACTATAATAGGAGCAATTACTGTTTATATTTGCTATAAAAAAATCTGTTAAATATTACGGACTGGATTGATTCCAGTCTTTTTTTGTAAACAAAAGCAAAAAAATAGAAAATGTTACAAAAATGTAATAAATTTTTAATATTATATGGAAAATGAAAGGAAGAATTATTTCCCTAACTATTGATATATATTAAATTTGTAATACGCCAAGGATGCCTAAAAATTCCATTGAAATTGCCTAAAAGATATGAGAAAATAGAGATGGTAGAAAGGCAGGAAAAATACAGATGAAGTCAAAAATAATGCAAACAATAAAAAATAAAAAAATACAAATAGCCTTGATGGAATGTTTAGTAGCCATCGGGTGTGTTATTGTGTTGTTTGTAATGACAATGGCAAAATATAACTTGCTAGATACAACCTATTCTTATTCAAAAGTGAATACAGAAGTAAGTGAGTATAGCATAGAGGGAAACTATATGACAAGAGTAATGCCCCTTACACAATATGAGGCATTTAAAAAAATAGCAGAGACGACTTTAAATAAAAAATTTAAGGAAAAAAGCTATAGTATAAAGGTTTATGTTGATGAAAATAGAACAAAAGAAATGACAAGTGGATATATAGCAAGTGGGATGGTGGTAGTAGCCATACCAAAAGATGACGAGAATATAAATAAAACAGAAACAATAGAATTACCAGTAAACGAAAAAACAGAAAATGATATAGAAACAGAAAAAAAAGTAGAAGAAACAATAGATAAAACCTCACAAGAAATTATAGGAGAAGAAAAAACAAAAGAAATTGCCGAAGAATCAGAAAAATCAATTAATACAACAGAAGAAATTGCTTATACAATAAGTGTAATAGGGGATTTTACAAAGGATGGAGATATCAATGTAACAGAATTAACAAAAATAATAAAATGCGTAGTAGGACTAAATAATTGGAATTTTACAGAAGAAGAAAAAATAGCAGCTGACTTAAATAATGATGGATCTATTGATATAGCAGATGTAGAATGTTGCATTAATTATATAGTATTTGGAAATTTAGAAGTAAAAGAAAAGGAATACACGATAACATTCAAAAATTACGATGGAAAAGTTTTAAGTACAAAAACAGATTATCACAAAGGAGATACAGTAGAAATTCCAGAAAATCCAACAAGAGAGGCAGATGAAATATATTATTATGAATTTTCAGGATGGACTCCAGAAGTATCAACAATAGTAACAGGTAATGCAGAATATATAGCAACATATAGAGCAGTAGCTAATAAATCAAAATATAAAGTAGAACATTATAAAGAAAAGTTAGACGGGACATATGAATTAGCTGAAACAGAAGAATTAGCTGAAACGACAGGAAAAGAAGTAACGGCAACAAAAAAAGAGTATACAGGTTTTAGTGAAGATACAGAAAACGAAGAAAGAAAAGTAAGTGGAATTGTTTCAGGAGATGGAAGTCTAACATTAAAATTATTTTATAAGAGAAATCAATATACGGTAACTTTAACGAAAGATGAAAATATAGAAAGAGTAAGTCTAAATGGAGAAAATATAGAAACTAAAAATTATAAATATGGAGAAAGTGTATCAATAAATGCTGAATTAAAAGAAGAAGCAGGATATAATATAACATTTAATAAATGGGTATCAAGTAATACTATATTAATAGAAGATCAGATAAATAAAGCAACAACAATAGAAATACCGGAAGGGAATATTGAATTAAAAGCAACAACAAATAAAACAGCTAATGAAGTATCTTATAAAGTAGAACATTATAAAGAAAAGTTAGACGGGACATATGAATTAGCTGAAACAGAAGATTTAGCTGAAACGACAGGAAAAGAAGTAACGGCAACAAAAAAAGAATATACAGGTTTTAGTGAAGATACAGAAAACAAAGAAAGAAAAGTAAGTGGAATTGTTTCAGGAGATGGAAGTTTAACATTAAAATTATTTTATAAGAGAAATCAATATACGGTAACATTTATAGATTATAATGGTACAGAAATTTCGAAAATAAAATATAAATACGAAGAAGTAATAAATGTTCCAGAAGATCCAACAAGAGAAGCAGATGAAATATATACTTATGAATTTTTGGGCTGGAGTCCAGAAGTAAATGAAATAGCAATAGAGGATGTGCAATATACTGCACAGTATAAAGCAACTTATATAAAGTATCATATTATATTTAAAAATTATGAAGGAACAATAATCAGTTCTAAAGAAGATTATCACTATGGTGATACAGTAGAAGTACCAGAAAATCCAACAAGAGAAGCGGATGATAATTATGAATATGAATTTGCAGGCTGGGACAAGGAAGTAACAACTGTAACGAAAGATGAAGTTTATACAGCTACCTATCATGAAATTCCTTATACAATCCTAGTTAAAAAAGCAGATGGAAGAGTTGAAAAGTATACATCATTTAAGAAAGCATTTGAAACCATAACAGATGAAAATATAAATATTCAATTAATTGGAGATGTTACAGAAAGTGTTATAATTCCTGAAGATAAAAATGTTACACTTGATTTAAATAATCATAAAATAACTTCTGATCAAGATGCTACTATTACCAATCATGCCACTTTGCTAATTGTAGATAATAGTATAGAAAAAGGAGGATCTATTGAAAATACAAGAAATACTGCGATTGTCAATAATGGAGATTTAACACTTGGATATGATGATGGAGTAGTAGAAGATAATATTCTAATAAAAGGACAGACAAACGCAATTCAAAATAATGAAACCTTTCATATGTATGATGGAACTTTAATGGGAAAAAGTACCATACTAGGAAATAATGCTATAATACCGGAAGGAGAAGAATATGGGCTTTCGGTTCGCGAAGAAGATGGATTTCAAATAGCAACCATTAAGATTATAGAAATACCAGAAGCATTAGTAGGGGAAACTTATTATAAAACATTACAACAGGCGATTGATGAAAACAATAATGAAACCATTTATGTGATAAAAAAGAATGTTGAGTTAATTGGTTCTGTAACGATTGATGAAACCAAAAATTTAACTATTGATTTAAATGGAAATAATATTGAAAGTAGTAGTACAACTTATGTTATTGAAAATGCAGGTACATTAACAATTACAAATACCAATGAGAGTAGAGTAGGAAGCATTAACAGTTCAAAAGGAAGAGGTATTCATAACACCGCAAATTTAAAAATGAAAAATGTAAATGTTAATAGTGCTTCTTATGGCGTCTATAATGAAAAAGACTTAGATATTGAAGATGTAAATATAAAAGGAGGAAGAGTTTATAATGAACATCCTTCGAACGATATTAATTTTACTATGACAAGGGGAAGTTTAAGCAGCATCGAAAACTCAAAAGGTTCTAATTCTATAGGAGGAAATATCAATATTCAAATTACGGCTGCTACTATAAATGGAGAATTATCAACAGATACTTCAAATGCAAGAAACTCCAAAATCATGGTAGAAATGATTAATACAACAATAAAGTCTAAAACATATGGAATACGTAGCAATGGATCCAATATAGAGTTACAATTAAAAGAATCAAGAATACAAGTGGAATCGAATGATACAAATTATGGTATTTATTATTTATCTGGAGTTGGTAAGATAACATTAGAGAATACAGAAGTAAATGTAAATACAACTTCTGGTTATTCATATGGAATTTATAATGAAGGTAATGGAGGTTCAGCAGATTATAATATAGTAATTGATAAAAATACACAAATTATAGCGAATAGTGAAAATAGTACTAGTTACGGAATTTATTCAGAAAATTCTTATAGAAATCAGATTTATAAAAATCATATACAACTATTAAATGGAAAAATTTCATCTATAGGAAAAAGAGGATATGGGGTATTTTTAAAGGCTGGAATATTTGACTTTTTAGGAGGTAGTATTCATGCAAGTACACAAACAATTGATGCAATGATTGGAAGTATTGCAGGCGGGAAGCAAATACAAACTCTTCAAGAAGAAACTGGATATGTATCAACTTTAATTGATGCTGTAAGAACAGAATATGTTGCTACTGTTGGAGAAGAAAAATTTTATTCTTTAAAAGATGCTGTGGATGCTTGCAAAAATTTACAAGAGAGTACAAAAATAGAAATGTTATCAGATTATGAGCAAACTCAAAGTTTAGAAATTTCTTCTGAAAAAAATATCATTCTTGATTTAAAAGGTTATCAAATTACTACATATGGTGAATTTATTAATGAAGGAAAATTTGAAATAACAGATACCAGTATAGGACAAACAGGAATCATTGAAGAAAAAACAGGTAGAGCGATTCTAAATAAGGGGAATGCTATTTTTACATTAAGTGGAGGTAAGATTCTTTTAAATAGTGCAACATTAGCAAAAACTGTAATTTGTAATACAGATCAGGCAAGTATTAATATCAAAAATGGAATATTAGAAATTGATAATAAGGATGATAGTGGTAGGGATAATTATATTATTTACAATGTAAGCACAGGTAATATTGAAATAACAGCAGGAATACTAAAAGGAAATGCAAGTAACAATGGAGATCTATATGGTATTTATAATTTGGTAGATGATGTGGGAGGAGATAGAAATATAAACATTTCCGGTGGAAATATAGAGTTATCTGATTCAAATTCTTATTTTTCTGCTTCTGTTTATGCTATTTATAATTCTACTACTCATGATTCTAGAATTACAGATACTTCTAGAGATACCATTAATATAAATATAAGCAATTATAATATTAGCGTAAAAGGATCTAAGTCAGGAGGAGCTCGTGAAGGTTATGGTATCTATAATACTACTGAGTATGGAAGAGATACGATAAAAGTAAATTTACAAAATACGATAGTAGATGTTACTAATACTTCTGATCATTCCGAAGCATATGGTATTTATAATAGAGCTAGTAGTAGTCAATCTTCATTTATCTATAATAATATAGAAGGTGGCTCTATTCAAGCAACTGGAAAAAATAAGACAAATAGGTGTTATGGAATTTACAATTCAGGAGGAAATATTGCTATTAATTTAGGAACCAAAGGAGAAAATAATAATACACTAGAACCTAAAATTTTGGGGCACACATATGGAATTTATTGTGATAGTACAAATACAATTAATTTTTTCCAGGGAATGATAAAAGGAACAGAGGCTATTAGTCCAATAACAACATTAACTTTAGAAGAAGGAAAAGAAATCAATCGCTATATCGATGAAACAGATCATTATGATACAATTGTAATACAAAACAAAACAGCTGAAGCAAAAATAGGAGAAACAGAATATATGACATTGCAAGAGGCCATAGATGAATGCCCAGATGAAACAGAAGAGTTTACAACAATTGAATTAATGAAAGAAATTAATAATAATGCACAAATTGTTACAGTGGGTAACACAAAGAAAGTAACAATAGATTTAAAAGGATATAATTTGACATCATTATCTGAGCATACAATTATAAACAATGGGGACTTAAATATAATAGATACTGTAGGAACAGGAGAGATCAAAAATAACGTTAAGATTGCAATCGGAAACTATGGAAAACTAAGTATGAACAAGGTAAAGGTATATGGATATACTTGTGGTATTACAAATTATAGTAAAGCTAACGCAGAACTAAACCAAGTAGAGATAGATTCTAATTCCAAAGGTATTGATAATAACACACAGGCAAATATGATAATCAATACAAGTAAAATTATATTGGAAAAAGGAATTTATGGAATTTATAATAATGGAAATGTCGATATAATAGAAAGTGAGATATCAGTAACAAATGGTAGTTCATTGGCTTATGGAATTTATATAAATTCAGGAATCGTTAATGTAGGAGAAAAAGATAGTAATACACAAGATGAAACTATAATTACAAGCTCTCATATTGGTATATATAATGATAGTGATAATAGTGTTTTTAACTATTATGGAGGAAGTGTTACTGCTGGAGAAAGAGTAATACGAGGAGCAATCGATGATACTCCAAAAAACAAAACGATTTTTATTGATGAGAAAGCGCAAACGATGTCTTTAATGGATAAGCAAGAAAAAAATGTAGTTCAAATGGAAGGTGTTTCGTATTCTTCTTTATCAGAAGCAGTAAAAACAGTTCCAGGAAATCAAGAAGAAGCTACTTTCATTAAAGTAATTGATGACTTTGATCTTGCTTCTGCAAAAGAACAAGTAGATATTATAGAAAATCAGAAAGTAAAATTAGATTTAAATGGGCATACCATTACATCTTATAGAAAAAATGTCATAAAAAATAGTGGTAAACTAGAAATAATGGATAGTAGTGAATTACAAGAAGGTAAACTAATTAGTGTATTTAACACAGGAATTAGCAATCAAGGAGAATTTATACTAGATCAAGGAACTATACAAGCCCTTCGATATGGTATATATAACCATACAAAAGGAAATGTAACAACTCATGATGGTATAGTTGAAGTTTTAGCAAAAGATAGAGGATCTAGTGCTGGAATTTATGCGAGCGGAATAGGCAATATAAGATTATTAGGAGGAACGATAAAAGCCATAAATAACGAAGGAAAAGCTTATATAGCTGGTATGGTATTAAGTAATGCCCATGCTGAAATTGATGGTGGAGATATTCTGGTTAATAATAGTACAGAGTATGATACGTATGGAATTATGACGGATAGAAGTATAATTGAATTTAAATCTGGAAACATGGAGGTTGTTTCATCTCGTGGATTAATTTATGGAATTTCAGGGAAAAGTTCGAGTAGATACGATGAAAATGATGTAAGAATTTCCGGTGGAAATATTAAAGTTTTAAGTAATAGGCAAGCAGCATATGGAATATATCTAGAGAGTAACAATAATCCAAGCATGTTAACAATGACGGGAGGAACTATAGAAAGTTCTGCAACAGCAATAACAGGATACAGTAATAAAGAACAACAAATAAGTATAAATATAAGTGGAGGAAATATCATTGCAAAATCATCTGCAATAAGCGGAAGTACAAGGACAGACATAACAATAGGATCCAAAGATGGAAATATGATAAGAACAGACCCTGTTATAGAAGGAAATACTTATGGAATTAGTGGAGGAAATCTTAAATTTTATGATGGAACGATTCGAGGAAAAACAGCATTAGAGCAATTTCCATTAGAGGTAGAAGCAGGATATAAATTAAGTATAGCATCTAGTGGAGAACTTCAATCAGCAACCTTAACATTGATTTCAAATGCAGAAGCAATTGCTCAAATTGGAAATTTATATTTTAACGATTTACAGCAAGCTATTAATGCATGTAAAGCTTCAGATACGATTCATATTTTGACAGCAATTCAATGCAATAAAACATTAACGATAGAGGAAGGAAAAACAGTAACAATTGATTTAATGGGAAATACTCTATCTGCTAATGGAATTGAAAATATAATTATAAATTATGGAAATTTAACAATAATAGATAGTATAGGAGGAGGAAGTATTACAGGAGAAATTGATAATAAAGGAGAATTAAATCGATAAATGATAAGATTCTTACGTTTTAATCGTAAGAATCTTATCATTTATTTGATATATTAGAGAGGAGATTTTTTCCTTTTTTTATTGCAATTTTCATCAAGATGTAATAAAATAAAAATCAGATATTAGAAAAAGATGAAAAAAATAAAGAAAATAAATCATAAAATGTAAAAAAGTTTTTTAGGATAGAATACTAAAAAAGACAAAAACCACAAAGGACAAGTAGTAAAATTAGCTTATCAAATAAAAGAGGTGGTAAGGATGTTCCAAAATATTAATGAAGAAACAATAGATTTTGATAGCAAAAATACAAGAAGCGATAAGGAAAAAGTGAATATATTATCGAATGTATTTACTAAAAACAATATTGCATTATATCTTGTATCTTTCATGCTATCTTTTATTAGCTTAGGGGGAGAATTTTCTATTTTTAGTCTTAGTATGCTAGGAGCATGTTTTGCATGTTCTGTACCAGTACTTGGAATTATTGTAATATCTTTAATAGGAAATTTTATTAAATTTGGAGTAGGAGGATTATTAGGATATTTTTTAACAAGTTTAGTGATGACAGCAACTCTATTTATCATAAAGCCACGTTATAATGAACAAGAGAGAAATGAAAAAATAAAAGTAGGGAAAAATGTTTTTATTTCTATTTTGCTAATTCAAATTGTTAAATTTGCTATATCTGGATTTACATTATATGATATATTATCAACTATTACCTTAGCAATGATTGCATTGGTATTTTACAAAATATTTGTAAATTCTATTGTTGTGGTACAAGAATTTTATAAAAGAAGAGCCTTTTCAATTGAAGAGGTAATAGGAGCAAGCCTTTTACTTGCTATAGCAGTAGGAGGATTTGGAGATTTAAATGTATTTGGTTTTGGGATTCGAAATATATTAAGTATTTTAATTGTTATGATACTAGGTTGGAAAAATGGAATTTTAGTAGGAACAACATCAGGAGTAACAATTGGAGTAACCCTAGGAGTTATATCAGGTTCAGAACCTATTATGATAGCAGCTTATGCTATTTCAGGAATGATAGCAGGAGTTTTAAATCGATTTGGAAAAATAGGAGTTGTGATTGGATTTGCACTAGGAAATGTTGTACTAGCCTATGTTTCAAATGGATATACGATAGAATTAATCCATTTCAAAGAAATTCTAATTGCATCTATTGGATTATTAGCGGTTCCAAAGAATTTACAAATTGATTTAGAAGAATTTATAGGAAATAAAAGATTTTTACCAGTTGTACCTAATAGGGCCTTAAATAAAAGTAAAGAGATGGCACAAAGTTTAAATAATGTTTCAGAAGCAATTCAAGAAATGGCAACAACTTATCGAGTAGTGGAACCAACAACATTTGAGGAAAATACAGATAAAGTAGAAAATAAACAGATTTTTATTACAGAATTATTAAATAATTTAGAACCTTATAAAAATAACATGTTATATGACGATATAGCCAATACAGAAGATAAGATTCTAGATGAAATATTTAATTGTTTATTAGATAAGCAGGAAATAACAAAACAAGATTTATTAAAAATATTTGCTGATTGTAATAGCTATATTGTTGGGTTTGAGGATAAAGATATTAGTAAATATTTAGAAGAAAATATTTCACAAATAGTAAGAGCAATTAATGTATCCTATAAGGTCAGCAAATGTAACTTTATATGGAGAAAAAAAGTAGAAGAAAACAAGAAAAATATGGGTGAACAACTAAGTAAAGTATCCAAAGCAATTCAAAATATGGCAAAAAATTTAGAAAAGGACATTGAAATAGAAGACCAATATGAAAAAGAAAAAACAGAAATTATAAAATTTATAAAGCAAAAAGAAATTGAAATACAAGATATTGCAATAAAAAAACAAAATCGATTTATGATTGAAATCTATTTTAATGAAATTTTAGAAACTACTAAAATTGAAATAATAGAAAATATATTAACAACCGTATTGAAAGAAAAAATAGTTTTAAATACAGAGGCAAGTGTAGGTAAAAAATTAAACTTTTTATCTGACGATAAATATGTTATGGCAATTGGTAAGGCAGAAACAACAAAAAGTAAAAGCGAAATTTCGGGAGATAGTAATTTAAGTATTAGACTAAAAGATGGAAAATATCTAGTTGCAATTAGTGATGGAATGGGTAGTGGAGAAGAAGCAAAGAAAAGTAGTGTACAAGCATTAAGATTACTAGAAAACTTATTATTATCAGGATTTGATAAGAAAATATCTTTGGATCTTATTAATACAGCTTTAATGAATCAAAATTCGGAAATATTTGCAACACTTGATATTGCAATTGTAGATTTGTATATGGGAAATATAGAATTTATAAAGAGTGGAGCTTGTCCAACTTATGTAAAAAACAAAAAGAGAGTTCAAATGGTAAAATCTACTTCGTTACCGACTGGAATTACACAAGAAAGTACTATTCAAACTTTTGATAAAGATATCGAATCTGGTGATATTATGCTAATGTGTTCGGATGGAGTTTTAGATTCTAATATTGAATATAAGAACAAAGAACTGTGGATTAAATATATGCTAGAAGATATAGAAACAAATAATACTCAGAAAATAGCGGATTTACTTTTAAATGAAGCAATTGATAATAATTTTGGAACAGCAAAAGATGATATGAGTATTGTAGTTTGTAAGTTTAGAACGAAAGATGATTAAAAAAGAACTCAAAATAAAAAACAATGACCTTTTAGTACATGGTATTCTTTATTAAAATGATACTATGTACTTTTAAATTTTTATAAAATTAGAAAAATTTTCTTGATATGAAAAAGCTTATTAAGAAAATTTTATTTTTTATATTAGTTAATTTTGCTCTTTTAAAAGCTTACAAAATGTCCAAATATTTATTGCCATGGTATATAAAATATGATATATTATAAAAAAGAAAAATTAAGGGAGGATATATGAGTGAGTAAAGGAAGAAGATATGAAGAGCCAAAATTAAATATAAAAAAGGTATTTGCGGTTATAGTAGCAATTATAGTTGTAATTATGTTTGTTTTTGTAGTAAAAGGTATATTATCTCAAAATAAAAAACAAGGCAAAATAGCAAGTAAAGATTATTTTGCTATTTTTAAGGATAATAAATGGGGTGTAATGGATGAGATAGGAGATATAGTAATAGATCCATCTTATCAAGAAATGATAATTGTACCAAATAGTAAAAATGATATCTTTTTATGTACTTATGATATAAATTATGATTTAGGAACCTATAAAACGAAAGTTTTAAATAGTAAAAACCAAGAGATTTTTACAGAATATGAACAGGTAGAGGCTATTCAAAATAAAGATGAAAATAATAACTTATGGTATGAAGATGATGTATTAATGGTTAAGAAAAATGGAAAATGTGGAACGATCAGTTTTGATGGGAAGGTACTTTTGCCATGTGAATATGATGAAATTGTGGCAATAGAAGGAATTGAAAATGCTTTAAAAATTTCAAAAGATGGGAAATATGGAGTAGCAGATAAGGAAGGAAAGATTATAGTAAAACCAGAATATATGGATGTTACGAACTTAGGAAAAGATAATAAAGCTGGGTTTATTGTAAAAAATTCAGAGGAAAAATATGGTATTTTAGATTTTTCGAGTAATGTAGTTTTAGAAATTAAATATGACGAAATTACAAAAGTATATGGAAATGATCTATATGTGGTAAAGCAAGAAGGAAAGCAAGTTTTAGTAAAAAAAGACGGAACAGAAGTATTAAATAGCGGATTTGATGAAATAATAGCTATCTTAAAAAATGCAGAAAACGGAGTAATTTATAAAAAACAAAATCAATGTGGTGTTATGAAATTAAATGGAGAAATAGCACTTGATTCATCCTATGAAGATATAAAAGAAGCAAAGTCAGGAATCTTGATTGCTAAAAAAGATGGAAAATATGGAATTATAGATTTAGAGAAAAATCAAAAAGTAGAATTTAAATATAATTTAATTAGTTACGATGAAAAAGCCGATCTATATATAGCTCAAGACGAAGAGTTTAATAATGAAATTATGGATAATACTTATACTGTAAAATTGTCTGGAATATTAGTGGATTTGGATGATGAAAAAGGCTATTTAGAATTAAGACAAAATGATGAATACAAGTATTATAATTTTAAATTTGAGGAAAGAAGTACAGTAGATTTATTCAGTTCTCACACATTATTCTTAAGTAAGAAAAATGACAAATATGGATTTGTAGATAAAGAGGGCAAAGTGATAGTTGATTATGTCTATGATGATGCAACAGAACAAAATGCATATGGATATGCAGCTGTAAAAAAGGATGGCAAATGGGGTTCAATTGATAGCAAAGGAAATATTGTTCAAGAGCCTACTTATAATTTAGAAGAGTATTTGAAAATTGACTTCGTAGGTAGATGGCATTTAGGAAAAGACCTTAATATGAACTACTATAATCAATTATAAATTAAGAAAAGAACATAAAAGATGAAGGTGATAAAAAATGGAACTAAAGATAAATTATCAATATACTTACTTTATCCATCCTTTTATTATAAAAGATGGAAAATACCAGAGATATTTATTAAAAATGTTGAAAGATAAAAATTGTAATTTAAAGGTTTTTCAAAAAGAAAAAGATTTTAGAATGTATCAATATTTTTTACCAAAAACTAGAGATTTTCTTTTTTCTAGCTTTAGTTTTGGAAATACTAAATTAAAAAAATTAGAAGAATTACCAATTGAAACAAGAGCAGCAATTCTTAGTAAATATTCTTGTAATATTTTTGAATACACATTAAAAAAGGACATACAAGGAAAAGTAGATGATAATAAGGGGATTTTCTTTAATATACAAAGGATAGAAGTAATATGTTTTAATACAGGAATTTGTTTTTTAGTCATAAAAACGAATTTAGAAGAGGATTCAAATTTTGCTAATATTTTAAATTTTAACTATAAATTTAGAGATATTAATCAAGAAGTTTCTTATTTGGATGCCTATGATAATATTCGCTTGCAAACAGGTAGTTTTTCAGAAGTAGAGACATTTCAAGAATTTATAAAAAATATTACAGGAACGAATATAGAAGCTATGAAATTGGATATTGATACAGAGAGATTCTTAACATATTCTTACGTATGTATTGATCAAGAATGTTGGAATAGCATCAATGAATTTGATAAAATAAAACATCATTTTATTAAATATGCTAATATATTACCAGCAGATAATAGTAGAGAGCTAGAAGAAGAAAAAATAAAAACATTTTCAAAATGGAAATATGCTAAATTAGGGTTAACAAAGCAGTCTTGTGCTCTATTTTCTTCAAGTAGTGACATGAATAATTATACAATACTTCCAGATGAATATGAAAATCAATATTTTTATACCTATTTATTAAATTTATATAAAAGGATTTATTTAAAAAAATTACAATTAAAATTTAAAGATCCAAAAAAAGTAAAACAAGCAAGAAAAGAATTTATTGATTTTACAAAAAATTTATGGATACAAGAAATAACAGAAGATGAAACAGGAAGCATTTTGAATCATAAAATGCAAGAGGTGTTTGAATTAGAAATATTATATGAAGGAGTAAAAAATAAATACGATATTTTATATAAAGATTTAAATATAGAAAAAAATAGGAAGTCGACAATTATTATTGCTATTATCTTAGTTGCGTCTTTAATATTTAATATATTAAATTTTGTTGCACTAACAAGAATTTAATTTAGATAGGTATAGATATATATTTATATTTTCAGCAATTATTAATTTGTACTTATCCTTAATTAGAAAAGGAGAAAAATTCATGAGAGTAACTTGTGGTACTGATATTATTGAAATAGGAAGAGTGAAAGAAAGTATTGAAAAACTTGGAACGAAGTTTTTAGATAGGATTTTTACTAAAAAAGAAATAGAATATTGTGAAAGTAGAAAAGTTCAAAAATATCAACATTATGCTGCAAGATTTGCGGCAAAAGAGGCGGCATTTAAAGCTATATCGTGGAAGATAAAAGATAAATATGAAATTTGTTGGAAGGATTTTGAAGTGATAAATGATCAGCAAGGAAGACCAAAATTAAATATTATAGGAATCAACTTAAAAGATATCGAAAGTATGGATTTAAGCATATCACATTGTAAAGATTATGCAGTAGCAAACGTAACTATTTTAGGAAGGTAAGATAAGATGAAATTTTTTGATAGTCATGCACATTTAGATGATGAGAAATTTGATGCAGATAGAGATGAATTGATTGTTAAAATACAAGAAGAAGGAATTGATCGATTGGTATCAGCTGGATATAGTTTAGAAGGTTCACAAAAATCAATTGAATTATCTAAAAAATATGAATTTATATATGGGACTTGTGGCATTTCACCAAATGACATTCCACAGACAGAAGAAGAAATGTGGAAAATGTTAGATCAGATACGTGTGTTAGCAAAGAAAAATTCAAAAGTAGTGGCAATTGGAGAAATTGGATTAGATTATTATTGGAATAAGGGCAATAAAGAATTACAAAAAAAAGCCTTTACGGAGCAGATAAAAATAGCAAATGAATTAGATCTTCCAATTGTTATACATACAAGAGAAGCTATTATGGATACATTACTCATTTTAAAACAAAATGTAGTAAGAAAAAAGGGGATTTTTCACTGTTGTCCTCTTAATCGAGAGTTAATTAAAGAAGGATTAAAATTAGGATTTTATATTTCTTTTGCAGGTCCAATTACTTTCAAAAATTCTAAAAATGCAGATGAAATTATTGAAATGGTACCCTATGAAAGGATATTAATTGAAACAGATAGTCCTTATTTATCTCCAGAACCACTAAGAGGAAGGAGAAATGATCCAAGGAATGTAAAATATATGGCACAAAAAATAGCAGATGTAAAGGGGATTTCTTTGGAAGATGTGGCAGATATTACTTATCAAAATGCAAAAGATATATTTCAAATAAAAAGTAAATAGCAAAGAGGCACTCAGTAAGAGTGCCTTTGTGCTATTCGCTCAAGTGAAATTAATAATTGTTTAAGAGTGGGAGTAGATCTCTCAAAGAGAAAGTTTCCTTCCCAAGACTTTACACAACCTCTAATCAAATTTCTTTTCTTTTGAATTAAGATTTGACAGCCATCAAGAATGAGTGCATTTAAAGCAAATCTAGTTTCTAAAGATGGGAAATAGAGTTTTGGTAATTTGTCAGAAACATAAAAATCGTTTGCCTTCTGAAGAGAAGTTAAGAGATTTACAGTTTCACCACAAGCAACTAAAACATCATTTTTTTCCACCCGAACGAGACAATAAGATTTGCCAGATCGAAAAACTTTAATTGTACAATTATCTACTAAAATTGCTCGATCTAACCCTTTTGTGTCCAACTTTGCAAAATTATTTGCCATATAAATCCTCCTAAAAGTTGATAAATAAATTATACAATATTTTTAAATAAAAGTCAATTTTATGTTACTTGCAATAACTATTTCAAATTTTTTAAAGCTTCAATTCGATCTTCTGTACTAGGATGTGTTGACCAAATACTAGAAGTTTTTTTCTTGCCTTCTTTAGTATCTTTTTTAAATGGATTTACAATATACATATTAGATGTAGCACTATTAGCCGTTTCTAATTGATTTGGATCATTTTCTAGCTTTTCAAGTGCAGAAATTAAACCATCTGGATTACGGGTAAATTCTATAGCTGTACTATCTGCCAAAAATTCTCTTTTTCTAGATAAAGCAAGTTGCATTAAAGAACCAAAAATAGGAGCTAAAATTAAACAAATTAATCCAATAATCATTAAAATACCATTTGCTTTACTATCATTGTCTCTATCGTTACGAAAATCTCCCCAGAAAAGTGCTCGAGAGAACATATCTGAAATCATAACCATAAATCCAACCATAACAGAAACAACACAACTTAAACGAATATCATAATTTTTAATATGTGCCATTTCATGGGCAATAACGCCTTCTAGTTCATAATAATTTAGTTTTTCTAAAAGACCTGTAGTAACACAAATAACAGCATTTTTGGGATTCCTTCCTGTTGCAAAAGCATTTGGCTGAATATCTTCTACTACATAAAGTCTAGGTTTTACCGTTAAACCAGAAGAAACCATTAAGGCATCTAAAATATTAACTAATTTTAGATCTTCTTCTTTTGTGGCAGGTCTTGCCTTACTAAGAGACAAAACAATCTTATCACTGTAATAATAAGAACCCCAAGCAGAACCAATAGAAAAAATAAGTGCAATTATAAGTGAGATAGGTCCTAATCTTAAAGCATTACAAATATAATAAACAACTAAAGTAATAACTAATATAAAAATTGCAATAATAACAGCAGATTCTAATTTATTCTTTTTTATACTTTCAAACATAACAAATTCCTTTTCTAATTATATTTATATTTTTATAGAAAAAGGTCAGAAGAATAACCTCTAACCTTTCATTTAGTTTTAAGACTGATTTCCAAAATCAACTTTAACATTTTTTCTAGCTTCATCACTTTCTGCTTTAAATAAGTCACGAGCTGTAAAATGAAACATTCCAGCAATGATGTTAGAAGGAAATACTTGTAGCTTTGTATTGTACATAGTTACTGTATCGTTATAGAATTGTCTAGAAAAAGAAATTTTATTTTCTGTATTTCTTAATTCTTCTGATAATTCTGAAAAGTTTTGATTTGCTTTTAATTCTGGGTAATTTTCAGAAACAGCCATAATCGTTTTTAAAGAGTTAGATAATTGATTATCTAATTCGGCTTTTTCAGAAACACTGTTAGTGTTTGCCCAAGAAGTTCTAAGTTGAGTAATTTTTTCAAAAGTTTCCTTTTCATGTGTCATGTAACCTTTTACTGTTTCTACAAAATTTGGAATTAAATCAAATCTTCTTTGTAATTGTACATCTATTTGACTCCAAGCATTATCTACTTTTATTTTGGCTTGTACTAAACCATTATAGATTCCAATTACAAAAATAATAAGTAGTACTACAATTGCTAATATAATCCAACCAATTGTCATAATAATTCCTCCTATTCTAATATTAATATTATATACAAATTAATCATAACATATTAAATAAATTTATACAATAAAATTGTAAAAAAGAAATTCAAAAAAAGCGACTAACAAATTTAATAGATAAAAGTAATATTTGTTAAGGAAAAACATATAATAGAGTAAGAATCAGAAAATAAAAAATTATAAAAGGACAAATTATTAGTTTTATATAAATATCATGATAGCTAGCTTGTAAGTAAGAAGTTAGCAAAATTTGACAAAAGCATAAAAAAATGTTATACTAATTGTGTTGCCAAAAGGAGGTAATAAATTTTTATGAAAAGAGAAGAAAAAGCTTCCATTTCTATTACAAAAATTATCTGTGTTAGTATAATCTTGATTTTAATATCAGGAATTGGAGTTATGGCAGTTAATACAAATTTAAAGGATATAAAAATTATTCTTCAAAATGGATATGAAATGACAGCTTTAACATCAAAAGCTACTGTTTCAGAAGTATTAGAAGAAAATAATATTGTGTTAGAGGAAAATCAAAAAACAATACCAGATTTGAATACAGAAATATCGGCAGGTGAGAGAATTCAAATAACAGATAAATCATATAATGAGGTTCAAATTGCTAAAATTTCAGAAGAAGGTGTAACAACATCTTTAGAGCAATTATTACAAAATTATGCGCCTATAACTGAAAAAATAGTAGTAGAGCAAGTGGCAATACCTTATGAAACGATTACTAAGAATGCTACAGAAACTAATTCAGATACAACTAATAAGGTACTAAAAGAAGGAAAAGATGGTTTAAAAGAAGTAACTTATAAAATTAAATATCAAAATGAAGTAGAAATTGAAAGAATAGTGATGTCAGAAGTAGTAATAAGTGAACCAATTGATAAAATTGTTCAAGTACAGAAAAAAGTAGAAACATCAAGAAGTGCTAGTATACCAAGAACAACAACTACAGCAGTTATTAATGGAGAAACCTATAAAATTACAGCATATTGTTGTTGTAGTAAATGTTGCGGGAAAACTACAGGAAGAACAGCATCTGGAACAAGGGCAACAGCAGGAAGAACTGTTGCTGCACCATCAAAATTTGCATTTGGAACAAAATTAAATATTGGTGGACATATTTATACAGTAGAAGATAGAGGTGGAGCAATTAAGGGAAATAGGATTGACATCTATGTGGACTCACATTCAGCAGCATTGCAATGGGGAGTAAGATACTTACCAGTTAGTGTAGTGCAATAAAAAATGATAAAATAGAGAAGAAAAAGTTATTCGTTAAGAATAACTTTTTTGTTGAATTAATAATGGACGAGGGTTGCTATTTGGTGATATATATAGTAAAATATAGAAGATTTAAATTAATGGATAATGGTAAAAATATATCTATTTTAGAAAGGTGGAAATATGAAATTAGTTTCATGGAATGTAAATGGAATCAGAGCATGTATAGACAAAGGAT
The DNA here is from genome assembly GCA_947631335.1 of uncultured Clostridia bacterium. Taxonomy (GTDB): domain Bacteria; phylum Bacillota; class Clostridia; order TANB77; family CAG-508; genus CAG-269. The sequence goes on along the minus strand of CANRKZ010000013.1, from coordinate 11,426 downwards.
TTAAAGAATTTTTTAAACAAGTTGATAGTGATATTTTTTGTATTCAAGAAACCAAATGTCAACCAGACCAAATTGAACTAGAATTTGAAGGGTACAAAAGTTATTGGAATAGTGCGCAAAAGAGGGGATATTCTGGCACAGCAATATTTACGAAAAAGGACCCAATCCATGTTCAATATGGAATTGGAATAGAAGAACATGATAAAGAAGGAAGAGTAATTACTTTAGAATATCATAAATTTTATATAGTTACAATTTATACACCAAATTCTAAAAGAGAATTAGAAAGATTAGAATATAGACAAGAATGGGAAGATGAAATTAGAAAATATTTATTAAAATTAAATCAATCAAAACCAGTTATTATGTGTGGAGATTTAAATGTAGCTCATAAAGAGATTGATTTAAGAAATCCAAAAACGAATAAAAGAAATGCAGGATTTACTGATGAAGAAAGAAATAAAATGACAGAATTGTTATCAGTAGGATTTACAGATAGCTTTCGATATCTATACCCAAATCAAGAAAATGCTTATACTTGGTGGTCTTATATGAGAAAAGCAAGAGAAAAGAATGTAGGATGGAGGATTGATTACTTTATTGTTTCAAATGATATTGCAGACAAAATAAAAGAAGCAAAAATTGATGACCAAATTATGGGAAGTGATCATTGCCCTGTTGAATTAGAGATAGAAATTTAAGTAATAATAAAGGGAGAACGGAAAATGAATGAAATTAGAAATCATTGGAAAAAATGGATTTACTGGTTTTTTCTAGGAGTAGCAATTATTGTAGTTTATAAAGCATTTGATAATTTTGAAGAAATAATTAATATGGTAGGGAAATTTTTTGGTATTATAAGTCCATTTTTAGTTGGAATTTTTATTGCATATTTAGTATTTATGCCCTGTAAAAAAATAGAAGAAATTTATCGAAAATCTAAAATTAAATTTATTAGAAAAAAAGCTAGAAGTTTGAGTGTTGCAAGTGTATATTTAATTATCTTATTATTGATTATTATGTTATTTAACGTGATTTTGCCAGTTGTAATCGAAAGTGTTATAGATTTATTTAATAATATACAAGGATATTTTGAAATTGCTATTAGTAAATATAATAGTTTACCAGAAGATTCTATATTTAAAGGCGAAATCGTACAAGAAGGAATCCATTATATTCAAAATATTAATTTTAAACAATATTTTAATTTAGATAAAATGTTAGGATATATTATGGGAGCTATAGATGCAGTAACGAGTGTATTTGATATATTTGTTGCTGGAATAGTATCAGTTTATATTTTAATAGAAAGAGATCAAATATTAGAATTTTTAAAAAAATTTGCTAGTGCGATATTTAAAGATAAAACTTATAAAAATATTGATAAATATTTTAATAACTCCAATGAGATATTTTTTAAATTTATTGCAAGTCAGTTTCTAGATGCTGTAGTGGTAGGAATTTTGGTAACCATTTCGCTTACTATTATGGGAGTTAAATTTGCCCCATTATTGGGATTTTTAATAGGATTATTTAATATGATACCATATTTTGGAGCAATTATTGCAATAGGCGTAGCTACCATTATTACATTAATAACAGGAGGAATTACACAGACGATTTGGATGCTAATTGTAGTTGTTGCATTACAACAAATTGATGCCAATATAATAAATCCTAAAATTGTAGGACAATCTTTAAAAATAAGTCCACTTTTAGTTATATTTGCAGTTACTGTTGGAGGAGCATATTTTGGAATATTGGGAATGTTTTTAGCTGTTCCCGTTATTGCTGTAATAAAGATTGTAGTAAAAGACTATGTGAATTTGAAATTATCAAAAAAAGAAAAACAAAAAGAAATAGAAATCTAGCGGAAAATATAATATTTTTGTTTATTAAAAATTGAATAGTAACAATCAAATAAAAAAGGAGAAGAGTATGAGTGATGATATTATAAAAAAGTTTATTATTAATATGTATGCAAGAAAAGTGCCAATAAAGGAAATTGCATCTACTACAAACAAAACAAAAGGAGAAGTTATAAAAATTATTTCAGAAAGTAAAAAACAAGTTTCGCAAGCAGAAACAAGAATACATAATCAAAAAAATAATGTTGTTTTTATTCAAAACAATGAAGATACGAACCAGAAAAAACAAATAGAAAATCAATTATTAGATTCACAAAAAGAAAAAAGTGTTAATAAAACAGTAAAAAATTTACTAGAAATAAAAAGAAAAATCATGCTTGGAGAAGAATATAATGAAGAATTGTTAAAAAAAATAAAAAATAAGATAATTAAGAAAAAATATTCTAAACCAATTCTTTATGAAGTTAGTGAGTTAGCACAAATATATGTACAACTAGGTAGATTTACAAATGCAAAGGCAATTGTAAGAGATGTATATGATGGTAGCATGAATAAAAAAGATCCAAATAAAATTATGGATATAATTAAAAAACAAGAATTAAGTTATAATGTTATGAAATATTATAAAGAAGGAATGAGTGCTGGACAAATAGCAAAAAAATTAGGATTTTATACGGTTGATGCAATTAGAGAGATAAATAAACAAAAAGACTTGAATATCAAAATTAAAAGAATGCATAAAGAAGGGAAAAGTGATGTAGATATTGCAGAGTTATTTCATGAGAATATAGATCGAGTTAAGTGGGGAATTGATTCGAAAGAAACGCCAGAAAAAGAATGGGATGAAAGCAGATAAACAATATGAATAGTATGACTAAAAAGTATATACTTATTTTTGGTATTAGTTGTTTAACTAAAAAAAGAATCAAAAATTTTGGAGTTACAATACTTGTTATTTGATGTGTTATTCTATAACGGATAACTTGTTAATATGTTTTATTCATTATATACAGAAAACATAAGTTTTAAAATAGAATAGTAATAAAAATAAAAAAAGGAGATTGTTTATGTTAAAAAAATATTTGTTGGTATTTTTAATATCAATGGTACCTTTAATTGAATTAAGAGGAGCTGTACCAATAGGATTAAGTGGATTATTAGGAAATCCGTTACCAATTCTTTCACTTTATATAACTTGTATTATAGGAAATATGTTACCAGTACCATTTATTTTCTTTTTTGCAAGAAAGATTTTAGTTTGGGGAGCAGATAAAAAGATAATAGGAAAATTTTTTAGATTTTGTTTAGAAAAAGGAGAAAAAGGCGGAAAAAAATTGCAGGAAAAAGCAGGAAAGGGATTATATTGGGCTTTGTTCCTTTTTGTTGGAATACCTCTTCCGGGAACAGGGGCATGGACAGGAACATTAGCAGCAAGTCTTTTGGATATGGATTTTAAGAAAAGTGTTATTGCTGTTATGTTAGGAGTAATTTTGGCTGGTATTATAATGGGACTAGCCTCTGCCGGAGTTTTTGGAGCAATTGGTACATTACTTAGTTAAAAAATGAATGTATATCTTTTAAACATAGGAGGTTTATAGCAAGAATTAATTTATTTAAAGAATCATTAAAAAAGAGCGTTTGGCTATACTTTTATTAGAAAGTTAAACATTTTTATTTTTTTGATTATAAAAATAATTTGAAACCCTTGACATCCGTAAGTAAAATATGATATCATAGGAGCAATTCGTATAACGGACATACCCAAAATAAAAAAGGGAACAAAGGTGATTAAAATAAAATTTTATCAGCAAAAGCAATAAGATAAAAAAATGCTAGAGCCAGTTGAAAAACAAAAGGTTTTCAACAGCTCTTTTAATGCCGTTTATGAAAAGTACAAGTTAATCTTTAAAATCAAAATAATTTAAGATTCAAAAGTTTAAAATTAAAAGAAGAGGAATTAAAGGCAAGGAGCCCTAAGTAATTTTGATACGTAAAAGCAGACGATCAAGATCTTAGTAAGCAAATTGTTATTTAAGAGGGACTTCTTTTAAATAATATATATTTATTTCTGCTTAAATACATTTTATGAGGTGATTTTTTTGAAAATTAAAGAAGTTAAATACGAGAAAGCTTCTCGTAAAGATTTCGCAAAGGTTGGCGACTATATTGAAATGCCAAACTTAATTAAAGTCCAAAAAGATTCATATGACTGGTTTGTAGAAGAAGGACTAGGTGAAGTGCTAAAAGATATTTCACCAATTGAAGACTATTCTGGAAATTTAGTTCTTGAATTTTTCGATTATTACATGGAGGACAAAACAAAATATTCCGTAGAAGAAGCAAAAGAAAGAGATGCTACTTATTCTACAAGATTACATGTAAAGGTAAGACTAATTAATCGTGAGACAGGTGAAATTAAAGAACAAGAAATTTACTTAGGAGACTTTCCACTTATGACAGATAGTGGAACATTCGTTATTAATGGAGCAGAAAGAGTAGTAGTAAGCCAATTAGTACGTTCACCAGGATGTTACTATGGAGAAGAATTTGATACAAAAACTGGGAAAAGAACTTATAATTCAACAGTTATGCCATTAAGGGGTGCTTGGTTAGAATATGAAACAGATGGAAATGATATCTTCTGGGTACGTGTAGATAGAACTAGAAAGGTACCAGTAACCACGTTGCTTAGAGCTATTGGAATAGCAACAGATAGCCAAATATTAGATTTGTTTGGTGAAGAAGAAATGCTAAAAGCAACAATTAGTAAAGATACCATTAAAGATCAAGAAGAAGCATTAATTGAAATTTATAAAAAATTAAGACCAGGGGAACTTCCAACAGTTGATGCAGCAAGAAATTTATTTAATGGATTATTTTATGATAATAAACGTTATGATCTAGCAAAAGTTGGAAGATATAAGTTTAATCAAAAATTATCATTAGCTACAAGAATTAAGGATAAGATAGCTGTAAATGATATTATAGACAGTGAAACAGGAGAAATTTTTGTACAGGCAGGAGAAATAATATCAGAAGAGGTTGCAGAGAATATCCAAAATGCAGGAATTAATATGGTAGACATTATGGTAGGAGAAAAGAAAGTAAGAATTATAGGAAACAGTACAGTAAATATCCATAAAGTATTACCAAAGGTTGATTTAAGTAAGTTACATATTAAAGAATTAGTGAATTATAATGTATTGAAAAATATTATAGATAATACAGATGAAAAAGATTTAGTCAAAGCAATAGAAGAAAGAATGGATGAATTGGTGCCAAAACATATTACGACAGAAGATATGATTGCATCGGTTAGCTATTTATTAAATCTTTCACACGGATTAGGAACACCAGATGATATTGACCATTTAGCAAACCGTAGAATTCGTTGTGTGGGTGAATTATTACAAAATCAATTTAGAATTGGTTTAACTAGATTAGAAAGAGTTGTACGTGAAAGAATGACAATTCAAGATTTAGATGTCGTAACACCACAAACCCTAATTAATACAAAGCCAATTACATCAGCCATTCGTGAGTTCTTTGGGAGTTCACAGTTGTCACAATTTATGGATCAAACAAATCCGCTATCAGAATTAACTCATAAAAGAAGAATATCTGCTTTAGGACCAGGTGGTTTAACAAGGGAAAGAGCAGGATTTGAAGTCCGTGACGTTCACTATACCCATTATGGTAGATTGTGCCCAATAGAATCTCCAGAAGGACCAAACATTGGACTTATTTCAGCGCTTTCTTCTTTTGCAAGTATCAATGAATATGGATTTATTGAAACACCTTATCGAAAAGTAGATCCTGAAACACATAAATTAACAGATATTGTTGAATATATGAGTGCTGACATAGAAGATAATTATATTATTGCACAAAGTTCTGAACCAGTTGATAAAAATGGAAAATTCATAAACAAAAGAGTTAGAGTAAGATTTAAAAATGAAGTAATTGAAGTAGATCGTGATAGAGTACAATATGTCGATGTATCACCAAAACAATTGGTTTCAATTGCTGCAGCTATGATTCCGTTCTTAGAACATGATGATGCAAAAAGAGCTTTGATGGGTGCAAACATGCAACGTCAAGCTGTTCCACTTATGATTACAGAAAGCCCAATTGTTGGAACAGGAATTGAATATAGAGCAGCAAAAGATTCTGGGATTTTAGTTTTAGCAGAAGATGATGGTGTTATTGAAAAAGTAACAGGTGATAGCATTACTGTTAAGTACAAAAATGGTAAAACAGTTATACATAAATTACGCAAATTTAAAAGAACAAATGGTGGAACTTGTATTAACCAAAAACCAATCGTTAAAAGAGGCGAAAAGGTAAAAAAAGGAGATGCCATTGCAGATGGACCATCTACACAAAATGGAGAAATGGCACTTGGTAAAAACGTACTAGTTGCTTTCTCAACATGGGAAGGATATAATTACGAGGATGCTATTTTGATTAATGAAAGATTAGTAAAAGAAGATGTATTTACATCGATTCATATCGAAGAATATGATTGTGAATGTCGTGATACAAAATTAGGGGCAGAGGAAATTACAAGGGATATTCCAAACATTGGTGATGACTCATTAAAAGATTTAGATGAAAATGGAATTATCCGAATTGGAGCTGAAGTTAGACCAGGAGATATTTTAGTTGGTAAAGTTACTCCAAAGGGAGAAACAGAACTAACAGCAGAAGAAAGATTGCTTAGAGCTATTTTTGGTGAAAAAGCAAGAGAAGTAAGAGATACTTCTTTAAGAGTACCACATGGAGAAGCAGGAACAATTGTTGATGTCAAAATTTTTACAAGAGATAACTCTGATGAATTAGGACCAGGAGTGAATCAAATTATCAGATGTTATATTGCAACTAAGAGAAAAATCTCCGTTGGGGATAAGATGGCAGGACGTCATGGTAATAAAGGTGTTATCTCAAGAGTACTACCAGAAGAGGATATGCCATTTATGCCAGATGGTACACCAATTGATATTTTATTAAATCCATTAGGTGTTCCTTCTCGTATGAATTTAGGCCAAGTTTTAGAAGTGCATTTAGGAGGAGCTGCAAAAGCTTTAGGATGGAAAATATCAACACCCGTGTTTGATGGGGCAACAGAAGAAGATGTAAGAGAATTATTAAGAGAAGCAGGCATGAGTGAAGATGGAAAAACACTTTTGTATGATGGAAGAACAGGAGACCCATTTGATAAACCGACAACAGTTGGAGTTATGTATATGTTAAAGTTACACCATTTAGTTGATGATAAAATACATGCTCGTTCAACTGGACCATATTCATTAGTAACACAACAACCATTAGGAGGAAAAGCTCAATTTGGTGGTCAACGTTTCGGAGAAATGGAAGTTTGGGCATTAGAAGCATATGGAGCAGCTTATACATTACAAGAAATGTTAACTGTTAAATCAGATGATGTAGTAGGACGTGTTAAAACTTATGAAGCAATTGTAAAAGGTGAAAATGTTCCAGAACCAGGAGTTCCAGAAAGTTTCAAAGTTCTTGTAAAAGAATTACAATCTTTAGGATTAGATATACGATTGTATTCTGAAAACAATGAAGAACTAGAATTAAAAGAAAATATAGAAGAAGGAATTGAATATGATCCAAACCAAGAAAAAGAAATTCTAACAGAGGAAGAAGTTATTGCTGATGGAGATTTAGATGGTTATGGAGAAGAAGCAGACAAAGATGTTTTGCTTGAACACAACGTAGAAGACTCTTTAGATGATGGAAATGATGAATTATTTGAAGGATTAGATGATGAAGATGATGAATTGTTGTATGATAATGATTTAGCAAATGATAATTTAGATAATGATGATGATATTATTGAGTAATAAGAGATTAATTAAATAAATTTCAAAAAGAAAAGAGGCGACCCTAAGAGGTTGTTCAGGCAGTGGAAAGTCCTCTTTCTCTGTTTTGAAATTACCCAAATGTCTAAATGGCAATTAGAAATGGAACAATGTATCCAAAGAAAATGTGTCAACAAGACATCCAATAAAATTTGTAGGGGGAAAAAGAGTGGACGAATTAGATATTTTTAATAAATTAAAAATAGGTGTGGCATCAGATGAACAAATAAGAGAATGGTCAAAAGGTGAAGTTAAAAAACCAGAGACAATTAATTACAGAACTTTGAAACCAGAAAGAGATGGTTTATTCTGTGAAAGAATATTTGGACCAACAAAAGATTGGGAATGCCACTGTGGTAAATATAAGAGAGTAAGATATAAAGGAATTGTATGCGACAGATGTGGTGTAGAAGTTACAAAATCAAAGGTTAGACGTGAGAGAATGGGACATATAGAACTTGCAGCACCAGTTGCTCATATTTGGTATTTTAAAGGGATTCCAAGTAGAATTGCTTTAATGTTAGATATTTCACCAAGAAATTTAGAGAAGATAATTTATTTTGCATCTTATATTGTAATTGACAAAGGAACTTCTGGGTTAGAAAAATGCCAAGTGTTAAATGAAAAAGAATATCATGAAGCAGAAGAAAAATATGGTATAGGTTCTTTTAAAGCAAAAATGGGAGCAGAAGCGTTAAGAGAATTACTAGAACAAATTAATGTAGAGAAGTTAGCATTAGAAATCAGAAAAGAATTAGAAAATGCAAGTGAACAAAAAAAGGTAAAACTTGTAAAGAGATTAGATACGGTAGAAGCATTTAGAATATCTGGAAATCGACCTGAATGGATGGTTATGAATGTTATACCAGTTATTCCGCCAGAATTAAGACCAATGGTTCAATTAGATGGTGGTAGATTTGCTACATCAGATTTAAATGATTTATACAGAAGAGTGATTAACAGAAATAACCGTTTAAAGAGGTTATTAGAATTAGGAGCACCAGAGATTATTGTAAGAAACGAAAAAAGAATGCTTCAAGAATCAGTAGATGCTTTAATTGATAATGGAAGACGTGGAAGACCAGTAACAGGAGCTGGAAATAGACCTTTGAAATCTTTATCAGATATGTTAAAAGGAAAACAGGGAAGATTTAGGCAAAACCTACTAGGAAAACGTGTTGATTATTCTGGACGTTCTGTTATCGTAGTAGGACCAGAACTTAAGATTTATCAATGTGGACTTCCAAAAGAAATGGCAGTTGAATTATTTAAACCATTTGTTATGAGAGAATTAGTTGGTAGAGGAATTGCGCAGAATATTAAAAATGCAAAGAGAATGGTTGAAAGATTAAGACCAGAAGTATGGGGAATTTTAGAAGAAGTTATTAAAGATCACCCTGTTATGTTAAACCGTGCTCCAACATTACATAGACTTGGTATTCAAAGTTTTGAACCAGTTTTAGTAGAAGGAAGAGCAATTAAACTTCATCCATTAGTTTGTGAAGCTTTCAATGCTGACTTCGATGGTGACCAAATGGCAGTGCATTTACCATTATCACCAGAAGCACAAGCAGAATCTAGATATTTAATGCTATCAACCAACAATTTACTAAAACCACAAGATGGTAAACCAGTTTCAGTACCAAGACTAGACATGATTTTAGGAAGTTATTATTTAACTATGGTATTAGATGGCGAAAAAGGAGAAGGAAAATATTTTAAAGATCCTGACGAAGCAATTATGGCTTTTGAAAATCATGATGTGGGAATTCATAGTAAAATATTTGTAAGAGTAACAAAAGAAATAGATGGAGAATTAAAAACTGCAAAAATAGAAACAAGTGTTGGTAGAATTATATTTAACCAAGGAATTCCTCAGGATTTAGGATTTATTGACCGAAGCAAAGATCCATTCCAATATGAAATTAGTTTCCCAGTTATGAAAAAATCAATGGGGCAAATTATTGAAAGAGTAATTAACATTCATGGCTTAACAGAATCAGCAGAAGTAATTGATTATATCAAAGCACTAGGATTTAAATATTCTACATTAGCAGGTATTACTTTCTCAATGGATGATGTAAAAGTGCCAGAGAAGAAAAAAGATTTGCTTGCAGAGGCAGATGAAAAAGTTGAAACAATTCGAAAACAATATGCACGTGGTTTAATTACTAATGACGAAAGATATAATGCTGTTATTAATGTGTGGGAAGATACTACTAAAAAAGTAAGTAATGCTATGGAGGAGAACTTTGATGAGTTAAATCCAATTTACATGATGGTAAAATCAGGAGCTCGTGGTAATATGAACCAATTAAGACAAATTGCAGGTATTCGTGGACTTATGGCAAGTACAACTGGTAAAGCAGTTGAAATTCCAATTAAATCATCTTTTGCAGAAGGATTAGATGCTTTGGAATACTTTATTTCTGCTCATGGAGCACGTAAAGGACTTTCCGATACTGCTTTAAGGACAGCTGACTCTGGATACTTAACCAGAAGATTGGTTGATGTTTCACAAGATATTATTGTTCGCGAACACGACTGTGGAACGAAAGAAGGAATCATGGTTTATGATATTAAAGATGGAAATCAAATTATCGAAAAAATGCAAGAAAGACTAATAGGAAGATATAGTGTAGAAGATGTAATTAATCCAGAAACAAAAGAATTAATTGTTGATAAAGATACTATGATTAATGAAGAAATTGCAGAAAAAATAGTAGCAGCTGGAATTGAAAAATTACAAGTTCGTTCTGTTTTAGGATGTCGTTCAAAACATGGGGTATGCCAAAAATGTTATGGTATGGGATTAGCAAGAAGAGATCTAGTTTCTATCGGGGAATCAATTGGTATTATTGCAGCACAATCAATTGGTGAACCTGGTACACAGCTTACTATGAGAACAATTCACTCTGGACGGAGTTGCTGGTGTTGCAGATATTACGCAAGGTTTACCTAGAGTAGAAGAACTATTTGAGGCAAGAAAACCAAAGGGACTTGCAATTATTACCGAAATTGACGGTAAAGTAAAAATTAAAGAAACCAAGAAGAAAAAAGAAGTAATAGTAACTTCTAAAGATAATTCGAAATCTTATACAATTCCATTTGGTTCAAAAATGAAAGTAAAAGATGGTGATATGGTAGAAGCAGGTCAGGCATTAATTGAAGGATCTATCAATCCAGCTGAAATCTTAGAAATTAAAGGACCAGAAGGTGTATATGAATATTTGATTTCTGAAGTACAAAAAGTTTATAGAAATCAAGGTGTTGATATTAATGATAAACATATTGAAGTAATTGGTAGACAAATGCTTAAAAAAGTAAGAGTAGAAGATAATTGTGATACGAATATGTTCCCAGGTTCTTTAATTGATATGTATGAATTTGAAGATAAAAATAATCAAGCAATTGCAGAAGGAAAACGACCTGCAATTGGAAAGAGAGTATTACTTGGAATCACAAAGGCATCTCTTGCAACGGATAGCTTTTTATCAGCAGCATCTTTCCAAGAAACAACAAGAGTACTAACAGAAGCGGCAATTAAAGGAAAAATAGATGATTTAGTAGGATTAAAAGAAAATGTTATTATTGGTAAGTTAATCCCAGCAGGAACAGGAATGCAAAAGTATCAAAACATTCATATTAGTACAGAAAAAGAATTGGAAGAAAC
>CANRKZ010000012.1 GCA_947631335.1 uncultured Clostridia bacterium | reverse complement strand
GGTGTGGATTTAAATTTACAATTCCCTGCTGGATGGGAGCAAGCAAAAAAAATTAAATACGCTCAAGGCTTCAATAAACCCTCTCCTCGTGATTTTGTAGGTTTTGGTCCATTAACAGAACCTGAAAGTTTAGCCGTTTATAATTTTACTCTTTCTTATAATTTTAAACTAGTTATAGCTTATCACACTCAAGGTCAAGAAATATATTGGCAATTTCAAAATTATAATCCTCCTGATAGTTTTTATATTGGAAACAAATTTGCTACAGCTAGTGGATATAAATTAGCAGAAACGCCGTATAATTCTAGTTTTGCTGGTTTTAAAGATTGGTTTATTCAAAATTATAATAGACCAGGATATACCATAGAAGCAGGAATCGGCAAAAATCCATTACCTATTTCACAATTTGATGAAATTTACCAAAATAATATCGGTATTTTAATTTTAGGAGCAGTTTTATAAGCCAATCTGTTTACTTATTCTCATTATTTAAAATTTTTTATTATATAGATTTTTTCTATGCTACCTTTTATTTCAAACAAAAAGCAAGAAAACTTATTAGCTTTCTTGTTTTTTGTTTATTATTTTGTAATCCATTTAATTAAATTTAAATTAGCTGGTTCTAATAGCATTTCATGCTTTGGCATAACTCTAAATGTATATCCATAATTTCCACCTGTTGTTAGCTCAATTTTTGCTGTATAATAATATTTTTTACTTTCTTCATCTGAATCAGACAATTTCATTGGAATAATGCTAACATTTTCTACTACTCCATTGTCTAATATTTTTCCATAATAAGCTTCTACCATTATATTTTCTACATTAATATTTGGAAGTTCTACTTCACAAGCTACTTCTATATTGTTTCCAGCATCCATTGTAATATTGTCTAAGTTATTTACTTGTGTAATTGTGATATCTTTCCAATTTTTATATAAGTCCTTTTTCCAAGAGTTGTATGCTGCTACATTATCTATATCTTCATAATATTTCTTGGTTATATTACAAAGTGGTATATAAAGATTATTGGTGTAATCTACTAACATTCTTGCTGTACTATATTTTCCACCTGTTGTTATAATTGAATTTTTCATTAGTTCAATCCATTTTTTAGATATTCCGTTTTTATCTTTATCATAATAGGTTGGTATTATTTTTTCCTCTAACGTTCTATACATACTTTGGCTATCAGCTTGGTCTTGTGCCTCGTAAGATTCATATTCACTATTATTTCCAATAGTCCATCCATTGTTTTGAGTATATCCTTCAGCCCACCAACCGTCTAATACACTAAAGTTAATAACTCCATTGACAGAAGCTTTTTGTCCACTTGTTCCAGATGCTTCCATTGGCCTTCTTGGATTATTTAGCCATACATCAACCCCACTTACTAAATATCTTGACATTGCTATATTATAATTTTCAAGCAAGAATATCTTTCCTTTAAATTGTGGCATCATTGATACTTGATGAATATATCGAATTAAATCTTGACCTTCTTTATCAGCTGGATGCGCTTTACCTGCAAAGATTAATTGAACTGGTCTTTCGCTATTATTTAAAATTTGTGTAATTCTTTCTAGGTCTTTAAAAATTAAAGTTGCCCTTTTGTAAGTTGCAAATCTTCTTGCAAATCCAATTGTTAAAACATTTGGATTTAGTTTTGATACAATCTCATTAATTTCTTCATAACTATAGCCAGATCTTCTTAATCTTTCTGTTGTAGCATCTTTTACTAATTTTAATAATTTAGTCTTTCTTTCGTTATGAACATTCCATAGTTTTTCATCTGGTATGTTTTTTATTTTTTCCCAAACTTGATCTTGATACATACTATCTTGCCAATATGGTATTAAATATTTGTTATATAATTCCTTTAATTTAGGTGCAAGCCATGAACAAGTATGAATTCCATTGGTAACATATTCAATTGGTGATTCATTGGCTGCGATTTCGGGCCATACTTCTCCAAATAATTCTCTTGAAACTGCTCCATGTAATTTGCTAACTCCATTTTTCTTTCCTGCAATTTTAAGAGCTAAAATTCCCATATTAAATCCTACATCCAATTCTTTTTCTGGTTTCATACCAAGCATCAAGAATTCTTCTCTTGATAATCCTAATCTTGGCCAAAAATCTTTAAAATATTTTTCTACTAAGGCAATTGGAAAAATATCATTTCCTGCTGGTACTGGTGTATGCGTTGTAAATACTGTTTTAGAACTTGCTATATCTTTAGCTACTTCAAAAGATACTTGTTTTTCTTTTATAATATTTTTTATAATTTCTAAAGTTAGAAAAGCTGAATGTCCTTCGTTCATGTGATATACAGTTGGATTTAGATGTAAGTAATTCTTTAACAAATTAACTCCTGCCATTCCAAGTACAATTTCTTGGCGAATTCTCATTTCTTGATCGCCACCATACAATCTTAGAGTAACATCTCTATCTTCCTCATTATTCTTATCAATATCAGAATCCAATAAGTATAATTTCACTCTTCCTACATTTATTTGCCAAACTTTTAAATATAATCTCCTCTTTGGAAATTTAACATATATTGTTAAATCTTCCCCTTTTTCATCTTTAACTGGATTAATTGGTAAATCGTATAAATCAATATTATGATATTCTGTTTCTTGATCCCCATTCCCGTTAATCTTTTGATTAAAATATCCATTTTTATATAATAATCCTACTGCTACTAATGGGATTCCTAAGTCACTTGCTGATTTTAAGTGATCTCCTGATAAGATACCAAGACCACCTGAATAAATTGGAATTGTTTCATCTATTCCATATTCAGCTGAAAAATAAGCAATTAAGTCATTCTTATTTTCTTGATATTTTCTAGAAAACCATGTGTTTTTACTATTCATATATCCTTCAAAATTAGCTACTACTTTATCATAGTCTTTTAAAAAACTAGTATCTTGCGTTGCATTTTCCAACCTTTCTTGAGATACATGTTTTAAAAATTTAATAGGGTTTTTATTTGATTGTTCCCATAAATCTCTATCTATCTTTTGAAATAGTCTTAGAAACTCTGTGTTCCAAGACCACCATAAATTATTAGCTATTTCAGATAATTTTTCTATTCTTCTTGGTAGTTGTGGATTTACTGTAATTCTATTAAATAAATACATTTTTTATAATTCCTCCTTCGTATTTTTTAACCTTTTCTTTTGATAATTTAATACTTTTATTATCTATTAAATGTATATATTTGTCAAATGTTTTTTCATAAATTTTAGAATATTCTTACAATATCATTGTAAGTTACATACAAAGATAATACTATTAATATAGAAAAGCCTAATAATTGTATATTTATTTCTGTTTTTTCATTTAAAGGTTTTCTTCTTATAGCTTCAATTATTAATATCAATATTTTACCACCATCTAATGCTGGTATTGGTAACAGATTCGTTACTCCTAAAGAAATAGATATCAAAGCTAACATATACACAAACTCTCTAAATCCGTTTGTTTTTGATACTACCTCTGATATTCCTACTGGCCCCATCATTTGATCCATACCTACACTTCCTGTAAATAGTTGTTTTAGGTTATCTACAATTGAAAACAAGAAATCCTTTATCATAATAAAACCGTTGATACATCTATTTATAAACGTGTCTTCTGATGGCTTTAAATTAACACCTAAGTAATAACTCATATATCCTTGTTCAACTACTTGTTTCGTTGTTGTAATGTATTCTAATATTTCCCCTTTTCTTTCTACTTTTAATCTTATCTCTTGGTTATTATTTCGCAATGAGTTATTTAAATCATACAAATTGTTAATTTTTTCTTCATTAACTTGTATGATTTTATCTCCTTCTTGTATTCCTATTTCTTTTGCAGGATACCCTTCTATAACTTTAGTTACTTCGTTTGTTACATACGGTCCTGAAGTAGCAACTAATATAAAATAGACTAAAATAGCAAATACTATATTTACAATTGCTCCTGCTGCTACTATAGCAATTCTCTTTGGAATACTTGCCTGTGAAAAAGAATCTTTTTCTTCTGATCTTTCTTCCTCACCCTCCATACTAACAAATCCACCTAGTGGAATTAATCTTAACGCATATTTTGTTTGTTTTCCTTGTTTTTTCCATATGGTTGGTCCAAAACCAATTGCAAATTCATTTACCTTTACTTTGCATAGCTTTGCCACAGTAAAATGACCTAATTCATGAATAAATATCAAAAATCCTAATAAAAAGATTATTTTAAGTGCTGAAATCATAAAAGAAATCAACGTTTTACCTCCTTTAAAAATTTCAATTTTATAATGTTAAATCTGTTTCATTCTTTTTTTTTATTTCATTAACTTTTTTTTTGTAAAAATCCATTAGTTCAATTAACCATCTATTTTCATTTTCTATATCATCATTTGACATCTTAGAATTATTTCTATTATTTATATATTCTGTTCTTATTTTTCTTATTCTTGCTTCATAAGTTGGAATAACTTTATCATAATCCTCATTTCTTCCCTTTATAATAGAATCTTTTGCGCTTTCATATCCATATTTAATACTAGAATTACTTACAAATTTTCTTTGTTTTATAGCAGATTGAATTTTTTGAGTTGTCTGACTATTATGTTTTGAATAAATTAATGATGGATTATCTGGTGTTTCACCTCTTTTAAATATTTCAATTATATCGTAATAACCATTTTCTTCAATATATTTTATTGTTTCTGGCATTCCATTATAAGTTTGATTATGATGTTCTGCAACTACTAATCTACCCCAACCTTTACTTCTTACTTGTGCAACATATCTTTCAAAAATAGATAATCTACTTTCTAAATCACATACTGAAATACCTCTTACTATTACTGTATAATTTAGTTTTTCTAATTCGCTAATAGATTCATCAGCTATTCTATTATTTTTCATTGTTCCTTCAAATATTAAATTATATCCTTCTCTTCTTATTTCTTCAAAAGCTCTGCTAGTCCAAGTATTGCTTTCTTGGTCTGTTATTTTTGTATATAAGTCTGGATATTTTTTTGCAATTTCCTCACCTTTTGGATGAAATGGTTTTATTTCATCACTATTTATTATTACTACATTATCATCTTGGAACATCTTTTGTGAATAAGATAAAATTCCTGTCTTTCCAGCACCCGTTTGTCCTCCTACAATAATAGCAACAGGGTTTTCTACTGGATAAGCATTAGCAGTTAATGTTCTTTTTATTATATCATATAATTGATCATGTTCTTCTTGTGTTAATTTATAATTTTTTAATATTTCCTTTTCTTCTTTTTCACTATAGCGCATTTTAATTCTCCTTTTTACTACATCTTTGTTCTAATTCTTCTCCATAAACATTAATTATTTTGTTTATAACCTCCATATTACATTTGTACATCTGCATTCTTTCTTCAAGTAATTTTTTCATTATTTCATCATCTGCTGTATATCCTTGTCTTGTTATTTGTGCAATTTTACTTGCCATTATTTCTACAGCTACTTCTAATTTTATATTATCACTCATATTTTCTATCATTTTTTACTTTCCTCCAATATTATAAAATTGTAAATAAAGCATACGCAAATGGTGCTAAAAATATTAAACTATCAATTCTATCAAGCATTCCTCCGTGACCTGGTATTAAATTGCTAAAGTCTTTTATATTTACATATCTCTTAATAGAAGATGCTGCAAAATCTCCAATTTGACCTGTTAAACTCAATATAATTCCTATTCCTGTTATAAATAAATAAGAATAATCCATATCCCAATAAGTATTTGCTATATAAGTATATGCCAACATTAATACAACTGCTCCAATTGTTCCTCCAACACATCCCTCTATTGATTTTTTAGGACTTACTTTACTAAATTTATGCTTTCCAATAGCTTTTCCTACAAAATAGGCAAATACATCTGTCCCCCATGCTGCAAAAAGTGCATACCAAATTAATATTTTTCCATTTGTCATTCCATCAATAAAAGCAACAAACATAATAAAGAATACAACATAGAATATACCTATAAAAGTATAAGTTATATCTTTAAATGTTGTTTTCATTTCTGTTATGATTACTTGTGCAAAAAGTATAATTAAAATAGTTGGCACTGCCAATGTTACAACCATATTTATGGCATCTGGCGGCACTATATGTATAATTGCTATACTAAAACAACTTACATATCCTACCCACCTTACCGGTTTTGATACTTTCATCACTGCATTGAAATACTCATTCATTGCAAGCAATGCTATAATTGATAATGCTATATCAACTATAATTTTGTTTCCAATCAGTAATACCAATAATACTAGTGGAAACCCTAATAGCCCTGAAGTTATCCTTTTTATATCCATATTTTTTCCTTTCTTGCTAAATAGACTGCTTTTTAATGTTTTGTCTTGTTTTAATTTGCTCCAAACTTCCTATTTCTTTTTTGATATTCTATAATTGCATTATCCAAATCTATTTCTTCAAAATCCGGCCAATTTTTATCTATAAACAAAAATTCCGAATAAACTGACTGCCAAGGTAAAAAGTTGCTTAAACGTAATTCTCCACTTGTTCTAATTAATAAATCTGGATCTGGTTGTCCTTTTGTATATAAGTTATTCGATACTATTTCTTCTGATATATCTTCTATTTCTATTTTTTTGTTTTTTATATCTGATGCTATCTGTTTAATAGCTTTTATTATTTCATCTCTACCACCATAGTTTAATGCAATATTAAAAGTAACTCCTGTATTGTATTGCGTTCTCTCTATACATTCTTTTATACTTTTTTGCATTCCTTCTGATAAAGCTGTTATATCTCCTAATACTTTTACCTTAATATTTTCAGTATCTGCTCTTTTGGAATATTTATCTAGATAATTTTGTAATAACATCATTAACGTTTTTACTTCCTCTTCTGCTCTTTTCCAATTTTCTGTTGAAAAAGCATAAACGGTAATATATTCTAATCCTATCTGATTGGCATATCTCACAATTTTCTCTAATGTTTTAGCACCTTCTTTATGTCCAAAACTAGATGGCTTTCCTTTTGCTTTTGCCCATCTTCTGTTTCCATCCATAATTATAGCAATATGCTTTGGCATAGTTTTTTTATCAAAATTCATTATTTTCTCTCCTTTTGATGTGTTATTTATCTCTATTTTTTATATAGATAGCAAGTTCTCTTAAAAATTCTGCTTTTTCTCCATATTCTTTTAATTCTTCTATTGCTTCCTTTGTTATTTTATCTAGAATTTCCTTTGCTCCTTGAAGTCCATATTTTGAAACATAGGTACATTTTTCTAGTTCTTTGTCATTTCCTACTGGTTTTCCTAAAACTTCTTCGTTTCCTTCTTCAGATAAAATGTCATCTTTTATCTGAAATGCTAATCCTATTTTTTCAGCATATTTTGTCAAATTTTCTAAATCTTCTTCATTTGCATCAGCTAAAATTGCTCCCATTCTAACACATAATCTTAAAAGTGCACCTGTTTTATTCTTATGAATATATTCTAAACATTCGTCAGTTATTTGGTTTCCTTCATATTCTGTATCAATATATTCTCCTGCAATCATCCTGTCTACAGAAATAGAGAACTCATTAAATACTTCTATTTTATTTTCTAGTTCTTCCTTTGCGGTATCTTTTAAATCTTCACTAATTACTATATAAGCTTGATTTAACAATCCATCTCCTGCTAAAATCGCAGTTGCTTCATTGAACTTCTTATGATTAGTAGGCTTTCCGTGTCTGAAATCATCATTATCAATTCCTGGTAAATCATCATGGATTAATGAAAAATTATGTACCATTTCGATTGCCACTGCATATGGCATACATTTTTTAGTATCTTGTTTAAAAATTTCATATGCTGCTATTACTAAAATTGGTCTTAATCGTTTTCCTCCTGCCATAAGACTATATTCCATAGAATTGTTTAATATCTTTTCTGGAACTTCTTGTTTTCTTAAATATTTCTGCATTTCTCTATTTATTTGTTCTTGATATTTATTTAATTCTTTTTTAAAATTCATAAATTGCTCCTTAGCTATTTATACTGACATAATTTCTTTTTCTTTTGTTTCTAATATTTTATCTATTTCTTCTATATTTTTATCTGTTATCTTTTGAATTTCATTTTCTGCTTGTTTTAATTCATCTTCTGTTATATTTCCTTCTTTTTGTTCTGCTTTTGCTTTATCAATTCCTTCTCTTCTAATTGAACGAATAGCCACTTTGGCTTCTTCTGCCATTTTTCTAATATCTTTTGCTAATTCTTTTCTTCTTTCTTCATTTAATTCTGGAAAAGCTAGTCTTATTACTTTTCCATCATTATTTGGATTAATTCCAATATCAGATGCTAAAATTGCTTTTTCAATCTCTTTTAAAATACTAGTATCCCATGGTTGAATCACAATTAATCTAGCTTCTGGAACAGATATACCTGCTACTTGATTAATTGGTGTTGGTGTTCCATAGTAGTCTATTTTTACTTTATTTAGAATTGCTGGGTTAGCACGACCTGCTCTTACCTCTGCTAATTTTTCACTATAAACACTTATTGATTTTTCCATTTTTTCTTTTAAACTTGTATAATCCATTTTCTTCTCTCCTTCTTTTGAGACTTCGGAAAATTCTGTTTTCCATCTCATATTTTTTGTTAATTTTATCTTTTAAACATATTTATACTTTGTTTTAAAGTACTCCTCCGCTGTATATCACAATTTATTTTACAATAGTTCCGATTTTTTCACCTCTAACAGCTCTTACTATATTTTCTGGATCTTCGATTCCAAATACTAACAATGGCATGTGATTATCTCTACACATTGCAGTAGCTGTTGAATCCATTACTTTTAAGTCTTTTTCTAACACTTCCATATAAGATATTTTCTCATATCTTTTAGCTGTTGAATCTACTTTAGGATCTGCTGAATATACAGCATCAATTGTTTTGCCAAGTAATATAATATCTGCATTTATTTCTGTTGCTCTTAAAACTGCAGCTGTATCTGTTGTAAAGTATGGATGTCCTGTACCACAAGCAAATATGACAACTCTTCCTTTTCCTAAATGTTTTTCTGCTTTTCTTTGTATAAATGGCTCTGCTATTTCTCTCATTTCTATTGCTGTTTGTACTCTTGAGTAAATTCCTCTTGCTTCTAAAGCATCTTGAAGTGCCAATCCATTCATGGCTGTTGCTAACATTCCCATATAGTCTGCAGTCGTTCTTTCCATCTGATGTCCATTTCTTCCTCTCCAGAAATTTCCTCCTCCTACAACAATTGCGACTTCTACTCCCATTGTTACGATTTCTTTTATTTTATCACATATTTTTCCTACTGTTTCTGCATCTACTCCTGTCTTTTGTTTTCCTGCTAATACTTCTCCGCTTAATTTTAAAAGTACCCTTTTATATTTTAGTTCAGCCAATTTTTCCACTCTCCTATTTTATTTTTATTATGACAGGATTATTCTATCATATATTTTTAAAAAATACAGTAGTTTTTTAAGATTTTATTATTTTTTTATAGAGTTTATTTTATTAATTTTAAATTCAGTTTGTTTATTTTAATATAAACAAACAAATCTCGAACCCTGTATTTCAACAAAATTCGAGACTATATATTATTATTATTTTAATTGATTCATTACTTCTTCAGCAAAATTTTCTTCTTTTTTCTCAATTCCCTCTCCTTTTTCAAATCTTGCAAATTCTACTACTTCGCTATTTGTTTCTTTTAATAATTGTGATACTTTCATATTTGGATCTTTAACAAATTGTTGATTAACTAAGCAAATTTCACTAAAAAATTTTCCAATTCTTCCTTGCACTATTTTTTCAGCAATTGCTTCTGGTTTTCCTTCATTCATTGTTTGAGCTTTTAAAATTTCTTTTTCTTTCTCAACTCTTTCAGCTGGTACAGAAGCTTCATTTAAGTACTCTGGTCTAGCAGCTGCAATTTGCATACAAATATCTTTTGCAACTTCACTATTTCCCTTTGCCATATTAACTAAAACAGCTATTTTTCCATCTCCATGAATGTATTTTTCAATAAAGCCCTCTGATTCGAATCTTGTAAATCTTCTAACATTCATATTTTCACCGATTGTAGCTATTTTTTCAACTAATACTTCATTGACTGTTTTTCCTGGTATTTCAATTGAATCTTGAGCTAATAATTCTTCTACATCTTTTGGATTTTTTTCTACAACTTGTTTTGCTACATTTATAACAAAATTTTTAAATTCTTCATTTTTTGCTACAAAGTCTGTCTCAGAATTCACTTCTACTACTGCTCCTGTTTTTCCATCTTCTGAAATATAAACTTCAACTAACCCTTCTGCTGCGACTCTTCCTGATTTTTTAGCCGCTTTAGCAATTCCTCTTTCTCGTAATAATTCGATTGCTTTTTCCATATCACCGTCTGTTTCTGTTAAAACTTTTTTGCAGTCCATCATACCTGCACCTGTTTTTTCTCTTAAATCTTTTACTTGATTAGCTGTAACCATTTTATCTTTCCTCCCTTTATATAATTTTAAAAAATTTTATTTCATTTTACCTTTATCAAATTAATATAAAATAATAAAGAAGAATAGAGCAGAAAAGCTCTACTCTTCCTCATTTTTATAATTCTTTTATTACTCTTCTTCTTCTTCTGCTACTACTTCTTCAATTGTTGTAGTACCTTCTTCCTCTTCTGATTGTTGTTCTTCCATATCTGGTTCAAAGCTTTCTCCTTGTTTACCTTCGATAACAGCATTTGCCATTACATCAGCAATTAATTTAACAGCTCTTATGGCATCGTCATTTCCTGGTATTGGGTAATCTAATTCTTCTGGATTACAGTTTGTATCTACTAAACCTACAACTGGAATTCCTAATTTTTTAGCTTCTAAAATAGCAATTCTTTCTTTCTTTGGATCTACTAAAAAAATAACACCTGGTAATTCATTCATTTCTTTAATTCCACCAAGATTTCTTTCTAATTTTTCCATTTCTTTTTTAAGCAGAATTACTTCTTTTTTAGGCAATACATCAAATGTTCCATCTTCTTGCATTGCTTCTAAATCTTTCAATCTTTGGATTCTTTTTTGGATAGTTCCAAAATTTGTTAACATTCCACCTAACCATCTTTGGTCAACATAGAACATTCCACATTTTAAAGCTGCTTCTTTCATACATTCTTGTGCTTGTTTTTTAGTTCCTACAAATAGAACTGTCTTACCTTCTTCTGCTTGTTCTTTTATGAAGCTATACGCCTCATCTAATTTTTTTGATGTCTTTTGTAAATCAATAATGTGAATTCCATTTCTAGCTTGGAATATGTATTCCGCCATTTTAGGATCCCATCTTCTTGTTTGGTGTCCAAAATGAACACCTGCTTCTAGTAATTGTTTCATTGCAACTACTGCCATTTTAAATTCCTCCCTTTTTTGTTTTTCTTCCACAAAGTTCTTCATTTTTTAGGACCTAAATACTTTAGGCACTTCCTTCAAAACTCTCTTTGTGTGATTAATACGTTCATTATTTTACCAAACTTTTGCATGAATTGCAAGTATTTTCGTAAAATATTTAATTTTTAGTCGCTAATTTCGACATTCTTATTCAAAATTTTATCAAAGCTTATCGTTTCTGCATATTATTTACAAAGAAGATATTCTTTTTTATATTATTAAATTGTTAAGAAAGGAGGTTTTATATGAAAACAAAACATAATCTAAAAATTGCTTTACTTACTCTTGTATTTATATTGTTTTTTACATTTTTTGCTCCTTTTCCAAGTCAAGCTTTTGGTCCTTCTAGTAATCAAATCTATCAAGGAATTGATGTAAGCTCTTGGCAAGGAACTATCAATTTTTCTGCTGTAAAAAACTCTGGAATTGATGTAGTTTATATAAAATCGAGTGAGGGCAGAAGCTATATCGATCCTTATTTTGAAATAAACTATAAAAATGCAAAAGCAAATGGTTTGAAAGTAGGATTTTATCATTACGTGACTGCTAGATCAATAGAACAAGCAAGAGAACAAGCTAATTTTTTTGCTCAAGTAATCAGTGGAAAAGAAGTAGATTGCCGATTAGCTATGGATTTTGAAAGTTTTGGCAACTTATCTGTATCTCAAATCAATGAAATTTCTAAAGTATTTTTACAAACACTAGAAAGTATTACAAATTCTCAAGCTGTTATTTATAGTAATGCCTATTCTGCTCGAGCTATTTTTAGTAGTGAACTAACTAAATATCCTTTATGGGTTGCTAATTATGGTGTAAGTGAACCAAACAGTAATGAAAAATGGGGAACATGGGTAGGTTGGCAATACACAAGTACAGGATCTGTAAATGGAATTTCCAATTATGTAGATCGAGATCAATTTACAAATGGAATTTTTTTATCTTCTTCCAATCCTTTACCTGGTCCTAAAACACCTGAAATGCCAAATTCCCCTTCTACTGAAAATACAATTGTATATACTGTAAAACAAGGAGATAACTTAAGCAAAATTGCTAAAAATTTCGGTACTACTGTCTCCAGCATTGTTTCCTTAAATCCATCCATTACAAATCCTAATTTAATTTATCCTGGTCAAAAATTTATAATAAAAGCTAATTATCCTGAAAACTCAACAAATACTATATACTTGGTAAAACGAGGAGATACTCTAAGTCAAATAGCAGTAAACTACAATACCACTGTTAATAATTTGATAAAATCAAATTCAATTGCAAACCCTAATCTAATTTATCCAGGTCAAAAAATTATTATAAGTAGAACTTCTTCTATTATTGGAGGTCAAAATTCTTGTGGTAAAATTTTATACAAGATTGTATATGGGGATACTTTAAGCCAAATAGCAATTAAGCATGATACTACTGTGCAAGAAATTGCAACCTTAAATAATATTTCTAATCCTAATCTTATTTATGCAAATACTATTATTAGAATATCAAATTGTAAACAATAATCTAAATTTTATAAAAGACACAGAAATAATTTTCTATGTCTTTTATTTTTAATTCTATAAAGTTGCACCTATAATGCCTGCATCATTTCCTAAAATTGCGGTTTCAATAATTATATTTTCTCTTTCTGCCTTTTCTTTATTTGCTTTTTTTATTTTTTCTTTTAGCTTTTCTAAAAGTATCTCTTGAAAGTATACGAAACTTCCTCCAATTCCAATAACTTGTGGTTCAAAAATAGCAATTAAATTTAAAATTCCTATATTTAAATTTTCAATATATTCCTCAATTATATTTTCTATTAATTCATAATTGTTATTTTCTTTTTTACTTTCTCTAAGTATATGCAATAATTCTTGTCCCTTAGTTGTTTTATCTAAATTTAAGGTATTAATGAGATTTGTCTTAAAAACCTTCATAGAGGCATAGGTCTCAAAACAGCCTTTTCTTCCACAATTGCAAGGTATACCATCTCTTTCAATGACCATATGTCCAAATTCATATCCAGCCCTTGTACCTGCTTTTAATAATTTACCATCTAAAAAGGCCGCTCCCCCGATACCCGTTCCTAAAGTTAAAAATATACTTCTATCATAATATTTTAAGCAACCATATTTTTTTTCAGCAAGTGCTGCACACTTCGCATCATTTTCTATTTTGATAGGTACTTTTATTTTCTCTTGCAATCTTTCTATGATTGGATAATTTTTTATTCCTAATCTTCCAGATGATAACATTATTCCATTTTGTGATGTACCTGGAGCTCCAATTCCCACTTCGTCGATTTGATATTTTTTATATAATTCTGATACATGATTTATTATAAAAGTTTCAATTGATTTTATTATGTTTTCTTTATCTGTATTTGTCCATGACTTTTCTATTTTCTGTATAATTTTTCCATCTTTTACTACGCCTATTGCTATATGACTTCCTCCTATATCAACTCCAATTTTCATCTTTTATCTCCTTAAAAATCTGTTTTTTTATTATTCTTTTTAATAATTGCCAAAAGAAAAACTCTTTTGGCAATTTATTATTTTATACACCATATGCTGAGAACAAGAAGTTACCCATATAAACTTGTATACATGGTACTAATACCACTAATACAAAGAAGATTAAAACAGCACCAACAATAGCATATACTACTTGTGGCAATACTTTCATGATTTTTTGCATAATGTTATCTATATCAATTTCCATATATTCTACTAATTTTTCCATCATTTCCGTTAAATCTGTTTGCATTCCTATTTTTAGCATTTCTGTTATCATAGGACTTGCCAATCCTGATTTTTCAAAAGGTTCAATCCAAGATGATCCTGTTAATATATTATTGATAGAAGTTTCTATAATTGATAACATAACATAGTTTTGTACAACATTTCTACTAACTTGTAAAGAATCTTGTATTCTCATTCCATTTTTTAAATTTAATAACATTGCTTTCATTAATCTTGAAAAATCAATTGCAAAAATTAATCCTCCAAATATCGGCATTTTATATTTAAAATAATGGAAATTATATTTTCCTTTTGGCGTATGAATATAAAATAAGATCCCTGCTACAATTGCTACTACTAATAATACTGGTAAATACCAATACTTAATTAATTGATTCATAAAATTAGCAAACCATAAAGTAATAGTTGGAAGTGTCTCTTCTGTTCCAAGTTCATCAAATATTCCTTGAATTGCAGGTATTGCTACTAATGTACCTACTACTAACATTACTAATAATAATACAAATTGTATAATATTAGGGATTAATATTGCTTTTAGCTTTCTATTTAATCTTTCTGTGTCATCTAGATACTTTACTGCTTGTTCTAAAGAATTAGTTAATGAACCAGATAATTCTCCTACTTTTATCATGTTAATATAAATATACGGAAATACATTCGAATAATATTCCATTGTTGTATACATATTTTCACCAGCTTCAACTCCTGCTAAAATATCTTCTAATATTCCTTTAAAAGATAAATTTTCTGTGCTTTCTATAATAGTATTTAATGCATGTATGTTATTAAAATTAGCTTTTTTTAATAAATAGAAATTTTGGGTAAATATAACAATATCTCTTTGTGTTATTTTTTCTGTTTTCGCAAAATATAAATTAATTTTTTCTTTTGTACTTAGCGTTTTTTGTTTTTCTTGTCCCAGCTGAGTAGTATTTACATTTTGCATAATTTCTTGTATATCTGTTATATTTTTCTTTTGCCTTTTCATTGTTTTTTTAGATTTATATGATATTTGCTCAATGGATATAGGAAGTAGATTATTATTTTTCAATATTTTTATTAAATACTGTTTGCTATTAGATTCTACTTTATTCTTTACAATTACTCCTGTTCTTGTCATTGCCCTATATATATATGTTGGCATAGTCTTTTTCCTCCTTTCTATTTATCTTCCTTTTTTTATTTTTAATTGCATAATTGTTCTATTTAAAGTTTCAATGTTTTTTTCTTCTATTTGTGATTTAGCTTGTTCTAGCGTAATCCTATCTTCTACAAATAATTCTGCCAAAGAATTAATAAGTCCTATACTTCCTTTTTCTAAATTACTTTGTATCGCATCCTCAATTTCCGATACACTTAATTTTTCTTTTCGAATAATTCCAGCTATAATATTGTCTACTACCATAACCTCAGGAATGAGTACTAATTTTCCATCTGTTCCTTTTAAGAGTCTTTGTGATACCACTAATTTTAGTAACGCAGATAGTAAATATTTAATCGATTCTTGATCTCTAACTTCATAAAAATTAATCATTCTATCAATTGTTTCTGCACAAGACTTTGTATGCAAAGTCCCAATAACTAAATGTCCAGATTCTGCCATTTCTATAGCCGCTTCCATTGTAATTTTGTCACGAATTTCTCCAATGACTAGTATATCACAATCCTCTCTTAAAGAGTTTTTTACACCATCACTAAAAGTTAAACTATCTCTTCCTTTTCCAACCTCTTTTTGAACAATTAAAGATTTTTTAGAATGATGTTTATATTCAACTGGATTTTCTAATGTTAGAATTTTTTTGTTTTGATTTTCATTAATGTAATTAATTAGGGCATTTAATGTTGTAGTTTTACCTGAATTGGTCTTACCTGTTACTAATATTAATCCTTGTGTCTGATATGTCATTCTCCTTACGATATCAGGAACTCCTAATGATTCATATGTCGGTAATTCATTCTTAATTAATCTTAATGTACATGTTGGAATATCATCTGACAAAGATATATTAACTCTTAGACGAATATCTTTATATTCATAAGACATATCCAGTCTTCTTGTTGTATTAAATACTTCATCTTTATCTACATTTCCTTTTACTAAATAATCGTAAATTTCACTCATATCTTCTGGTGTTAGTACTTTACTTCCCTCAACTGGTACTAAATCTCTAGCAATTCGAAACATAGGTTGATTATCACATATTAAGTGAACATCTGAAGCATCTACTCTTATTGCTTCTTCTAATATTTTATCCAAATTCATAATTTTTCCCCCTTTGTCACCTAATAAATTAATAATTTCTTATTTAATTCTTCTAACGTAGTATAGCCTTCTATTATTTTTCTAATTCCATCTACAATTAATGGTTTGTACCCTTGTTTTAATGCTTCACTTCTAATTTCCATACTAGATTTTCCGTTCATAATTTCTGTTTTTATTTCATCTGTTAAATTCAATACTTCAAATATTCCAATTCTGTCATAGTAACCAGTATTATTACAATGATTACAACCTACCGCATCATATGTTTTTCCAGTTAAATCAAATTTTACATCATATTTTTTAGTAATTGTTTCTATAATTTCCTTTTCTTCTTTCGTAAATTCTCTTTCTTTTCGACACTCTGGACATAATTTTCTAACTAGCCTTTGTGATATAGAAGTTGCTAATGTACTAGATATATCATAGTCTGAAAGTCCCATTTTCCTTAATCTTGTTATGACTTCTATACTGTCAATGGTATGAATTGTTGCTAAAACATAATGACCTGTTTGTCCTGCTTGTATTGCTATTTCTGCTGTTTCTTTATCTCTTATTTCTCCCACTAATATAATATCTGGATCCTGTCTTAAAACATTTCTCAATGAATTAGAAAAAGAAGATTTACTATCAATTTCTATTTGGTTTAGTCCTTCGATTCTAATTTCAACAGGATCCTCAATGGTAGTTATATTAATTTCCGGGCGATTTAAATAATCTATAATACTATATAAACTTGTTGTTTTCCCTTCTCCTGTTGGAGCACCAATAATTGTAATACTATTTTTCTTATTAATACTTTTCTTTAAATTATCTTCCGTTTCTGGAAAACCTAAGTCAAATATATTTCTAATACTGGAATTCTTTTTCAATAATCTTAAAACAAATTTTTCTCCATATATATTAGGTTGTGAGGATACACGTATATTATAATCATCATAAAGTAAAATTCTACCATCTTGGGCTTCCTGTTTTTCTTGATGCATATTTGATATTGCTTTTAACCTTCCTATTATTTGACTTTGTTTTTGCTTGTTAATATTAGCAGCTGTAAATAACTCACCATCAATTCGATAACGAACTCTTACTTCATTTTTCATAGGTTCAATGTGAATATCACTTGCTCTTCTTTCAATTCCTGTTTTTATAATACTATCTACCAGGCCTGTAATCGTGTCATTTTTCACAGTAGCATCTAAATTAGTTGTTGCCACACCTTCTAGTGATTTTAAAATTTTATCAATATCACTTTCAAAAGTAATGTAACTTTCCATAACAAGTCCTTTATTTAGTAATAGCAATCTAACTGTATCCATTATTCTTGTATTTACAGTATTGGCAAAACATACTTTAACTTTTCCTGAATTTACTTCAAAAGGAATTGCTTTATTTTTTTTAGCAATATCTAAGGATAAATAATCCGTTAATTTTATTTTTATTGTCTTATTATTTAGCATAATCCCCCTTGTCCCTAAAATCTCACCAATGGCTTCAATTAAAATAGTTGGCTCACATACATCTAAAATATATAAGATATCTCCTAGTTTTTTATTAGGATGATCTCTTTGATATTCTAAAGCCTTTTCAATATCGTTTTCTGTAACAATACCTCTCTTTACCAATTCGACTCCTATTGGTTGTCTTTTTCTCATTTCCATAAGATTTCTTCCTTTCTTTCGTATTCTACTTTTATTATACTACATCCTGAAATCATTTTGTTAGTTTTACTCGAATTGTATAATTTTACTAATTTGTTTTTAATGTATAGGTGTCCGTTCTTTCCTGATTTTTTACTTTAAAATTAACCGTAATAATTGACTTTCCATTTTCTATACTCTCTGAAAACTCACATTCTTCAATGTTTCTACATATTTTTACTTGATTTCGGTAAATTCCTTTATTTTCTGGAATATAGGTATATTGTACACCATTACTAAATACAATATAATTTTGTCCATTTTCCGAACCACATTTACTAACTTTTAGATTATCATGGTTAATTTCATCTGAAAAATAACTATTAAAAGTTGTATATTCAGTAATAGAATCAATGTCCTGATTTGCATCTCTTACATTTTGATAAAAAAATGTTGTAATAATAGCAAGAATTCCTATTACAATTGCCATAACAATCACATATACTGTTAATGAAATAAGGGTTACTCCTTCTTGTGATTTCATGATTCATTCTCCTTTAAAAGTATTGTTGAAAGTTCAACTACCTGTTCTTTTGCTTGGAAAATATAAGATATTTTTACTGTAATTTTTTTTACAATATCTTTTGTTTTTTCTTCATTTCCTTCTATATCCGTATAGTCTTGAACAGAAATTGTTTTATAAAATCCTTCTCTTCCTGTTGGTTGGTTTATCAAACTTTGCCCGTTTTCATCTTCTTTAGTTTTTTTATTCATATGTTGATATGCTTCAAAACCTTTAGCTTTTATATTTTCTATTTCATCAATTGCAATAGAAGTTGCTTCTGATTGTAATTCTAATTTATTTGATGTACTATTAAATCGATAAACTAATACAGCAATAAGAGAAATAAACATCGTTATAATAATAACAGAAATTGCTATATCGATACTTGTATATCCTTTTTCGTTTTTCATGCTTCTCTCCTTTTATATAATATACTGAATATAGAATAATACGAATAATAAAACTATTACATTAGTTGTTCCCAAATAAAAACCTATACTCATTTGTTTTGAAATTTCCTTATCTGTTTTTCTAGTTCTATTTTTTCTATTTTTAATTTTATATAATAGTAAATAAATAGCTATTGTCAAAAGTGTTAATATAATTGTATTTACAGTAACATATTCGCCTGTAAATACTGACATAGTAATTAAACTAATTAAAATTCCATTTGCATAGGTACTTTTAGCATATTTTTTTAATGTAACCGTATCTATAATTAGAATGATTATATATAAAATTAAATATATACCATATCTATAAATATTAGCTCCTTCTACTATACATAGATATAGCATATAAATTATAGATATCACAATTCCATAAACATTTACTGTTTTATCAATCTTTCTGTTTTCTTTATCAATTCCAGACATTAATAAAACGAAAGTTAAATATAATATCATAAAGAAATATTCTATTACTTTATGAATTTCTAGGTGATAAATACTAAGTCTTATTAAATGGGCAATCGTAACAAATAAAAATCCTGAAACTATCTCTAATAATAAATATCTTATTCTAATTTTTTCTTTACAATATCTGCATTTTCCATTTAAAAATAAGTAGCTAAGAATTGGAAACAAATCGAAAAAACCTAATTTATGATTACAATTAGGGCAATATGAATGTGTATGTACAATATCTTGTCTTTTTGGAATTCGATATACTGCTAAAGTATAAAAGCTTCCAAATAAAGTTCCTATTATAAATATTATAATATAAAAAAATAGTTCCATTGTCTTTAGTTCCTTTTTAAAATTTTAGCCATACACACTTAGTGTGCGTATGGCTATTCTATTTGTTTTAACTTATATTTATTATTGTTCTGTTATCTTTCCTGTTTCCGTATCAATAGTATAATTTTTTGCCCCAACCGTAAAAGTTACTTCTGATTCTTCATCTTGTAAATTTAGATCTGAAACATTTATATTGCTATTATCTCTTGTTATAATAGTTTCTATATTAGTTTTATCAATAACATTTAAGCTATCTTCTTCAGCTAATTTATTTGCTATTATTTCTGCTAAAGCTAATTTAACAGATTCAAATTCTTCTGCTTCTGTTGTTTTTGAAGCTGATTCAGTGGCTTTTGTTAAAATTCCATTTTTCCCTGTAAGCATAGCAATAGTTACAGCAGCTAAAATTAATAGTACAATAATTGTGATTACTAATGCAATTAATGTAATACCCTTTTGATTTTTCATTGGTTAATTTCCCTCCTTTTCTTTTGAATTTTTTATTTTTTGTTTTATATTTATAATTTCATTATAAATATAACGTTAATAACTAAAACTATTTGGTTCCTTTATCTTGAAAGAATTGTCCTCCAGATGTCGTTTCATTGCTTGTATTATTAGATGTCTCTGGTGTTGTTACTCCATTTCCTGAATTAGTTTGTGCTCCTGAATTACTTTGTGTGCTTGAATTTGCTGAATTACTTGTTGTATTTTGTCCACTTATTTGTGTTTCATAAGATGAAAATGGATTTGCTTTTCCCGGTTTGTACTTTTGAACTCTTTTATAATTATTTAAATCATCATTATTGACTTCATAAGTCATAATAATTTGACTTTCGTCAATTTGATCTGAAGATAGTAACTCTTGTTTTACATCTTCTGGCGTTGTATAAGCTACTTGATTTGGAATTGTCTTTGTTATAGGTACATACTCATATAACAAAATTCCTAGTACAAGTATAATTGCTAAACATAGTAATAATACAATAATTAATTCCCTTAAGATTGCTTTGGTCATTTTCCTCATCCTTTCTATTTAGCAGTCGTTGTGTTTGTTTCCACTGTATTTGTGTTATTGGTGTTATTGACATTATTTGTGTTATTAGTATTATTAGTCATGTTAGTTGAATCGTTTTGTGAATTAACTGCTGTTGTTGACACTTCTTTAATTGCAATATTTTTACATATAAATGTTGCTTGTAAATCATTTCCTGAAGCAGTTGGGTTCATCTTGAACTCTTCTATCTTAAATCCTAGTGTGCTATCATTTTCAATATCTGAGATAAAATCTGTTATTGAAATATAACTACCAGTTGCGGTAAATCTTAAATCATATATATCTTGTTCTGAATCATTTCCCTTGATAACATCCATTTGCATTACAACACCTTCACTTGTCGCATGATTACCAAGTCTTACCCATAAGGTTTCTATTTCATATTTTTCAATTTGGCTAGCTATTTGTGTTTCCCCATTAGTACTTGTTGTCATATCTTCATAATTCTTTTTTTCTTCCTTTAGCCTTTTTGTGTTTATTTCCACATCACTTACAGTCTGCTTATAATCTTTTTCAACTAATTTTGCTGCCTGCTGAATTTTTTCGTCTAACTCATTGTTTTTCTGTTGAATTTTGTTTATTCCCAGTATCTCAAAATTTCCTATTCTCACTCCTTGAATAATAAGGAAGATTGAAAGTACTAGTAATAATGTTATTAAAATTAATATTAATAATTTTTTCATGGCAAGTCTCCTTCTATTTTTACTGTAACAACATTATTATCTTTTTGTCCTGCTGTTGAGATTACATTTGTCAAAATAACATCTGTTTTTATTTTTGCTTTCAAATATCCTAATTGTTCATATTTATTAGATTGTGCGTTGATCACTACATGGGTACCTGATGTGTTTTCAATAGAAGTTAATTGAACATTTTCTGGTATTATAGACATAATTTGATTTAACAAATTTGGAATGGCATTTCTGGTTCTATTTCTATCTGAAATTCTATTATTTGCCTCTTCTAAATTTTTTATTAGAGTAGTATATTCATTTGTTTTTGTTTTTATTTTGTCATTATCCTGATTTGCTAATGAAATTTGTTCATTTGTTTGACTAATGGATTCTTCTGCTTGTTTTTGTTTTTTATTTATTTGTGATTTTAATAAGGAAGAAAAACCACTATAAATAATTACTAATAATAGCAGTCCTACTGCCACTCTTAATAAACTTTTCTCAGTCTTATCTAATTTTTGATTTAAATCCCAGGTTAAGAATCCTCCAAGATTTTTTTGCTCTTTTTTTGTCTTATCAGGATTTACTTCTATTTTTAACCAATTTGGTATTTTATCTACCAAACTTTGTTTTTTAAAATTCATTCCAGAAATTCCTTCTCCTAATCCCATTAAAGCAATAGAAATAGCAGAATTAACTTCTATATAATCTTTTAGACTAATTTCTTTTGTTTGTTTTATAAAATATGGTTTCATTATTTCACAGGTGCTTTCTGATAAATATTCTTGAAAGTATAAATCTACATTATTGATTAAAGCCCCTGTACCTGTAATATAAACTTTATCTATTTTTTCTGTAGATGTATTAATTGCTTTTTTTACTTTTCCTACAATAGCATATAATGTAGGCATAATATCTTCTAAATAGCTTGTTCCTTCTTCTTGTTGTAATTCTTTTCCTTCTGAAGTATATATAGTTGTGTTTTTACATATTTCATAAGATTTAGAATAAGAATTTTCTTTTAAATTAATTTTTGTTAATATATCAGTACTTCCTTCTTCTAATTGATCCACATGAAATATTTTATTATCAATGATTGTTGTAACAGTAGTTTTATCTTCTATATTCACAATCATATAATTCTCATTTTTATTGACTTGAATTAAATTGGGAATTGACATCGATATTGGAGATATATTCATTAGTTTATATCCGTTAAAAGGTTGCATTCTGTTATTTAATTCTATTTTATTATCTGCTATATGAATAATTTTTATTTTTTCTTTATCTAACTGATTATCTGCAACAGCATATCTTGTTTCAAAAACATTTGGATTATATCCTTTGTCAACGCAATAAGATTCAAACTCTGTTTTTATAGCTTTTTGTAAATCGTTTTTAGTAAGTAATGCAAACATATCAAAATAATTGTACATTTCTTCAGATATATTAATACTAATTGGCGTTTTTTGGCTATAAGTTTCTTCTATAATTTGAGAAATAGCCTCATCAATTTTGTCATAAAACGAAATACCAAATGCTTCTACTTTTATATTTTCACGTTCTTTGCTTACTTTTGCATATTTAATTAAATGTTCTTCAATATATAGTCCTAAACAACTTGACATGTTTATCTCCTTTTTTTATTTATTATTATTTTTTACAACTAACTATTAAACATACCACCTATATTTTACATTTTTCATTTTACTTTCAAGATAATAATTCCAGTATATTTATATTTTATATTTATTTCGATAAAAGTCAATATTTTTAACATAACCGTAATATAAATGTAATGTTTCTGTAATAATGTTGTTTTTCTTAGTTTTTTCGCATCTTACAAATAAAAAATCCATCTGTTTTTTCGTTTTGATAAACTTGTAAAAATTTTTTTTCAATTAAATATTTTTCAAAATAAGAATTCCCTTCTTTTAAGTTTGTAGGTAACGAAATTTCTTGCAATTTAAAATTAGGATTCTCCTTTAAAAATTTTGTTACTACTTTTTGGTTTTCATCTTTTAAAATGCTACAAGTTGAGTAAACTATCTCTCCTTTTGATTTTAAATATTTTGAACACTGATTTAAAATCTCATATTGAATTTTAGTTATCTCTTGAATATCTTCTTTTTTTCTTTTCCATTTTATATCTGGTTTTCTTTTCAAAACTCCAAGTCCTAGGCATGGAACGTCTAATAAAATTTTATCAAATTTTTCGAAATATTCCTTATGATATTTTGTTGCATCTTGTATTATTGTCTGTATATTTGAAATCCCCAGTCTTTTAGCCGCTTGTTCCACTAGCTTCGTTCTATGTTTATGAATATCCCAAGCTTCTATTTTGCCATTGTTTTTTACAATTTCTCCTATATATGTGGTTTTTCCTCCTGGTGCACTACAAGCATCTAATATTTTTTCTCCCTGCTTTGGATTTAAAATTAATGCTGTTAATCCAGCTGCTTCATCTTGTATCGTAAATAAACCTTCTTTAAACTCTTTTCTATTTTCAATCCCCTTTGCCTTTTCTAAAATTAGAAAATCCCCTAGAATTCCCTCTTCTACTTTCAATTCCTGTTGTTCTAATTTTTCCTTTAAGTCTTCTTTCTTTACTTTTAGTTGATTCACTCGAATCGAAAGTTTCGGTTTTATATTTGAACATTTACAAATTTCATCTATTTTTTCAATTGATAAATTTTCTTTTTTTAATTCTTCTATAATCCATTTTGGCATAGAAGTAGTTTTTGAAATTCTTTCTTCTGGTTCTTGGATTTTAAACATTTCTTCATAATCATTCTTATTAACTTTTCTTAATATTGCATTTACGAAACCAGAACTGCTTTTATGTCCATATCTTTTTGCTAAACTTACCCCTTCATTTACAGCTGCTGATTTAGGAATCTTATCTAAAAAAATAATTTGATAAATTGACATTCTTAATATATTTAAAATCCAAGGAGAAATCTTTTTTAGTCTAATATTTGAATACTTTTTTATAATCTCATCTAAAGTTAGTTTCCACGTTGTAACTCCGTATACAATCTCTGAAATTAAACCAATGTCTTTTTCTTTTAACAATTTTCTATTTTGTTTAATCATATCATCTAATACAAGGTTTGAATAAGCTTCTTGTTGGTCAATTTTGTATAAGATTTTTAAAGCTACTTCTCTTATTTTATCTATCATATTCTTCTCCTTTTTTAGTAGTTTTTTTGCTTTATTCATAAGTAAAAAAACATATATATTATCTAAATAACTTTATTGTATGAATTGATTATATATTTTTTTTATGATATTTTCTACTATTTTTGTATATTTTTCTAAATTTCGGAAAAGATACCTATAAAAGTTCTTTTGGAGGTTTTATATGGATATAAAAAAACATTTAATCATAACGGGAAGTTCTACCGTTTCATGGAAAGATGCTATTGTTAAAGCAATTAGTGATGCTTCAAAAACAATTGATTACTTATCAGAAGTAAAAATTATTGAGCAAAGAGCTAATATTGATGGTGATAAAATTTCAGATTATTTTGTAGATTTAGACTTAAGTTTTAATGTCGATGTAGATCGTAAAAATCATTAGGAGGTATTTAAATTATGGATCCTTTAGAAACCAAACAAACTTATCAAAATTATGTTGACAAAAAGTCTCCCAACTCTCCTATTTTTAAAAATTGTTTTAATGCTTTTTGGGTTGGTGGCTTAATTTGCACAATTGGTCAAGTTATTCTTAATATATGCAAAGAACGTGGCTTCGATACACAATCTTCTAGTACAATTGTTTCCATTTTATTAATTGGATTTTCTGCTTTTTTAACTGGTCTGAATTTATTTAATAAAATCGGAAAATTTGCTGGTGCTGGTTCTTTAATTCCCATTACAGGTTTTGCAAATTCAATTGTTTCTCCAGCTATGGAATACAAATCAGAAGGATATGTAATGGGAGTTGGCGGAAAAATGTTTACAGTAGCCGGACCTGTTTTGGTATTTGGTATTTCTGCTTCTATTATCGTTGGAATTGTATATCTTATATTTAATACTCAATCTATTACTTTAGTATAAAACAAAGGAGATGATTTTTTGGAAAAGATAGGAAAACAAACAATAAAATTTAATACTCCACCAACCATTGTAGATTGTGCTAGTATTGTTGGTCCAAAAGAGGCTCAAGGGCCTTTAGCTAAATATTTTGATCAGACATTAGACGATGAGTTTTGGGGAGAGAAAACTTGGGAGAAAGCTGAAAGTAAAATCATAAAAGAAACTGTAAATTTAGTTATTTCAAAATCTGGTATTTCAACAAGTAAAATTGATTGTATGTTTGCTGGTGATCTATTAAATCAATGTATTTCTTCTAGCTTTGGTCTACGAGAAGAAAATATTCCTTTCTTTGGAGTATTTGGTGCCTGTTCTACTTTTGTTGAATCAATGAGTTTAGGTGCCATTGCAGTAGAAGGATTTGCTAATCATGTATTATGTGCAACATCTAGTCATTTTTGTAGTGCCGAAAAACAATTTAGATTTCCTCTGGAATTAGGAAACCAAAGACCACCTACTAGTCAATGGACTGTAACCGGTTCTGGTGCCACTATTTTATCTAAAAATGGCTCTGGTCCCTATATTACTCATATAACACCCGGAAAAATTGTTGATATGGGAATAAAAGATGCTAATAACATGGGTGCTGCAATGGCTCCTGCTTTTGCAGATACATTAATCACTCATTTCTTAGATACAGGTAGAAACCCTAGTTATTATGATGCCATTATTAGCGGAGATTTAGGTTACATCGGAAAAGAAATTGCAATTGACATTGCTAAATCTCAAGGCTATAATATCAAATCCAATTATAATGATTGTGGTGTTTTAATTTTCGATAAAAACGCTCAAGATACTCACTCTGGTCGGCAGTGGTTGTGCATGCTGTGGAACTGTTTTTTCTGGCTATTTCTTTAAAAAATTAAAAGAAAAAAAATTGAAGAAAATATTATTAATTGCAACTGGAGCTCTTATGAACTCAACAAGTTCACAACAAGGGGAATCGATTCCCGGAATTGCACATGCTATTAGCATAGAACTTTAAAAGTTTCATTCATTAGAAGATATTTTTAAACTTCTCTTTTAAAAATTGTAAATTGAAAGGATGTAAAACATATGGATATTAATTGGACTTATGTTTTTGATTGGATGATGTTACTTAAATGCTTTGTAACAGGTGGAATTATTTGTATTGTAGGACAAATATTAATTGATAAAACTAAACTTACACCAGCTAGAATTCTTGTTATATTTGTGACAACAGGTGCTATTCTCGGTGGATTGGGAATTTATCAATATTTAGTTGATTTTGCAGGTGCTGGAGCAACTGTTCCCCTTACTGGATTTGGCTATAATTTAGCTAAAGGTGCTATTGAAGCAATTCAAGAAAGCGGCTTATTAGGAGCTTTTACAGGCGGTGTAAAAGCTGCTGCTGGCGGTATTGCTGCTGCTGTTTTCTTTGGTTATTTGGCATCCCTTATTTCAAAGCCTAAGATGAAAAAACAATAACTTGATTCTAATAAAAACATTAGGCGGGAGACATTCTCCCGCCTGTTTAGTATTTTAAAGTTTTCCTAGATAATTTTTAAATGTTTCTTGGTCTTTTATGAAACAAAATAGTTTTAACAACTATCCCTTTTGCCAAAACTTTTCTTATCAATTTATAAACAAAAAGTATCCTAATACAATTATTCCTAAAATAATTCTATAATATCCAAATACTTTAAAGTCATGCTTTTTAATATAGCTCATTAAAAACTTAATGACCATTATAGATACTAAGAAAGATATAATCATTCCTACTAATAAAACAGCTAATTCTATTCCTGTAAAACTAATTCCAAATTTAACTAATTTTAATATGCTTGCTCCTAACATTGTAGGTATCGCTAAATAAAAAGTAAATTCTGCTGCATTTGATCTTGATAAACCAATTAGCAATCCCCCTAATATAGTAGCTCCTGAACGCGAAGTTCCTGGAAATATGGCAGCTATTAATTGAAATATTCCAATTATGAATGCATCTTTATAAGTGATTTTAGAATTGGTTTCTTTTTTAGCTTTTGTATCCCTTTTCCAGTTTTCTATTACAATAAATGCAATACCAAATGTAATTAATGCAATTGCAATACAAAATGGATTATAAAATAATCTTTCAAAAATATCATCGAATAAGATTCCTATTATCGCAGCTGGTATACAACCTACTAAAATCTTTCCCCATAAATTCATAATATCTTTCTTAAAATACGATAATATTCCTGTTTTTTGAATTGCTTCTTCTTTTTGTTTTGTAAATGGCCATATTTGTTTAAAGTATAATACTACTACTGCAAGAATTGCACCAAATTGTATAACAACTTGAAACATATTCCAAAATTCTGGAGATACATGCTTGAATTTTATAAACTGTTCTACTAATATTAAATGACCTGTACTACTAATAGGAAGCCATTCTGTAATTCCTTCTACCACTCCAAATAAAATAGCTTTTATCATTTCTAATACCATTTTTACTTTCCTCCTATACTCTTTTTCCTTTCTATTTCCTTATCTATTTCTTTTAATATATTATAAATGGTACTTTTAATAAATTCGGCTGTTGTAACTGGTGCTATTTTTCCGAGGAATCCCTAGAGCCCATATTAATTTTAAATTTCTATCTTCTACAGATTTTTTATCAATTCCTCCGGGATTAGAAGCCAAGTCAATTAGCAAACATTCTTCTTTTAAATATTGTATTCTTTCTTTATTTAAAATTAAATGTGGTACAGTATTGATAATGATATCAAATTCCGATAAATACTCTTCTAAAAAATTGATATTAGTTGCTCTATACCCATAAGCTTTAATCCAAGCTAAATCTTCATCTTTTCTCGCACTGCACGTAACTTTTGCGGATAATGCTTCCATTTTTTTAGCTAGTACTTTTCCAATTCTTCCAAATCCTAATATTAATACATTACTTCCTTGTATAATTTTATTGGTATTTGCAATTGCAATTTCAATTGTTCCTTCCGCTGTAGAAATTGTATTTAATACTGCTAATTCCTCTCTTTTCATAATATCAATTATTTCTATAGATTTCCCCTTAGCCATCCCATAAATATCAGGCAAAATGCTACCAGCTATAAGCGTTTTTGTGTTTAAATTCTGTATTAATTCTTTAACTTCTATTTTTCTTTCACTAAATGGCGCATTGATACTAATTCCATCACTTGAAAATGGTATTGGACCAATTACAACTTGTAAATCTTTTTGAATTGCTTTATTTAAACTTTCACAAAAGTAAATATTGGGATTGTTCTTTAGTTCGTCTGTTTTTTCCAAACCATATGTATAAACAATATTTCCATCTTCTACTAGCATCTTAACCAATTTTATAATTCTCAGATCTCCACCAATAATAGCAAAATTTTTACTCATAAAATCCCTCCTCTACTATTTATATTGTTTATATAGAATTTTATGAGTATTTCTATTTTAATCTTGTATCTCTTTTTGCTGTTTTTCTTTTTGCCCCATTTTTATTTTCTTTGCTTGTGTATCTTTCTTTAATAATTTTATATCGTGATAGCTTAGATGTCTTGTTATCTCAGCCATTTCTTCTAAATGTTTTTTTGATTTTATCTCTTTTTCTTGTAAAATTTCTTCTTTTTCTTTTTCATTTTCTAAATTAAAAGGTATAGAAATTTTTGCCATAATTGGTATGAAAATTGGATCCTTTTTTACTTTTTCTACTATTTTTTTGCTATTGATATCAATTGCAATATTTACATATTTAATTGCCGTGTCTTTATCTCCTTTAATTAGGTGAATTTTAGATAATTCATAGTACCCATCTGCTGATAATTGCTCTTCTTCGATAGCCTCTAAAAATCTTTTTTCTGCTTCTTCTAACTCCTTATAAATCAATGCAATTTCTGCCAAAGAATATTTTGCGTTATAAGCCAAACTATTAATTTCAGCTGCCTTTTCATAACATATTTTAGCACTTTGAAAATCATTCAACATTGTATAGGCAATTCCTAAATTATAATTTAAATCATAACTAACTGGATTATACCTTAAAGCTTCTTGATAGACATTTACCGCTTCTTTATACATTTCATTTTCTAGCAAAATTTCTCCTAAAAGTATTGTTGCTCTATACATATCTGGTTTCTTATTTAGCAAGTTAAACAACATTTGTGATGCTTCCTCTTTTTTGTCTAATTGATTTAGTAGTTCTGCTACCTTGTAATAAGAATCATAATCTTGTTTATTTAAATCAATTGCTTGTACATATTCATCAATAGCTTTTCTCATTCCACCCTCTTTCTCGTAGATTTCAGCTAATAATCGATGAGCTTTATAATTGTTTTGATTTTTATCTAATAATTTAAGTAATGCTTCTTTTGCTTTTTTATTATCTCCTAACATAATGTAAATTTTTGCTTTTGTAATATTTATCACTTCAAATAATTGCATGTTTCTTTTTTCTAAAATAATAATTCCAATTGGAAGAAAAATAGCAAGTACATATTTTATTATCATAAATGCCATATTTAATTTAACTCTAAATAGTACTTCTACAAAATTTAATGCAATACCAAATGCTTCTAATACTAATATAATTACATAACTTGTATCATTGTTTTTAATCATTCGAAAAAACATATATACAAATATTGCAAATGAAATGAATATAAATATTAATTGTTCTACTACCATTTCGTATACTCCTTTTTCTTTTCTCTGTCCTTATTTTATTTCATTTTTTGTGTTTTGTCTAGTTTTTATTTGTTAACCTTCACTTTTTTGATAGATTTCTTGATAAATTTTGTAATTTCTTAATATCTTTCTTACATAATTATTGGTCTCTTTATAAGGAATATTTTCAATATCGCTTCCATCTTCTTTAATAATTCCGTTTTTAATCCAGTCATCTACTCTTCCAATTCCAGCATTGTATGCAGCTAGTGCAACTTCTTTGTTCTTGTATCTTTCTAGTAATATGGATAAATACTTTGTTCCAATATTAATATTATTTTGCACATTTAAAATTTCCTGCCTTGCATTACTAGAATCAATTTTTATATCATACTTCCTAGCTACCTCTTTTGCTGTATCCTCCATAATTTGCATTATTCCAAGTGCATTTCTGTTAGATATTGCATTATTATCAAAATTACTTTCTGCTTTCATAACAGCA
This sequence comes from uncultured Clostridia bacterium, assembly GCA_947631335.1. Classification (GTDB taxonomy): domain Bacteria; phylum Bacillota; class Clostridia; order TANB77; family CAG-508; genus CAG-269. Next base: position 4,730 of record CANRKZ010000012.1, on the reverse strand, counting down.
AATATAAGATTTTCTTCTATATGATATTTTTCTGTATAGATACAAACAATTTCTTTATATGCTTTTGGATAAATGATTCTTTGTATTTTATTTTTAAAAATTCCTAGAAAAACAACTAGCATTATAAGAATACTAACAAGAATTAATACTTTTTTGTTTTTCAAAACTGCTTCTCTCCTTTATCTTTCCTATTTGCCTTCATTTCTAAAACATTATTTACATTCGTACCAATTTTTAGCATCTGAAATTTCTGCTACTAGTGGTACTTTTAATTGAATTGCTGATTCCATACATTGTTTCATAATTTCTTCCACTTCTTCTTTTTCTTCTACTGGTACTTCTATCAGCATTTCGTCATGTACTTGTAAAACAATTTTAGATTTCAATCCTCTATTTTGTATTTCTTGATAAACTCTTATCATTGCAATTTTCATAATATCTGCAGCTGTTCCTTGTATTGGCGTATTCATTGCTGCCCTTGCTCCAAATTGCCTTACCATATAATTGTTAGATTTTAATTCTGGTATATATCTTCTTCTATGGAATAAGGTCTCAACATAACCTTGATTTTTTGCTTGTTCTGTCATTTCTGTCATAAATTTTTTTATTCCTGCATATTGTTCTAAATATTCATCAATATATTGTTTTGCCTTCTTTCTTCCAATCCCTAGTTGTTCTCCTAATCCAAAATCACTAATCCCATATACGATTCCAAAATTTACTGCTTTTGCATTACTTCTTTGTTCTTTTGTTACTTCCTCGATTGGTGTTTTAAATACCTTTGATGCTGCCTGTTTGTGTATATCTTTTCCCTCTTTAAAAGCTTCTATCATATGTTTATCCCCAGAAATGGATGCTAGTACCCTCAATTCTATTTGTGAATAATCGCTATCTATATATATTTTACCTTCTTCTGGTTTAAAGACTTTTCTTACTCTTTTCCCCAATTCAAATCTTGTTGGTATATTCTGAAGATTTGGCTCTGTAGAACTAATTCTTCCTGTTGCAGTTATGGTTTGGTGAAAAAATGAATGAATTCTTTTTGTTTTTGGATTAATATATGGTTTTAATCCTTCTACATAAGTTGAATTTAGTTTCATTAATTGCCTATATTCTAAAATTTGTTCTATAATAGGATCTTCTTTTTTTAGTTTTTCTAATACATCTACATCAGTTGAATAACCACTTTTGGTCTTTTTTATTACCGGTAATTTCATTTTTTCAAATAAAATTTTTCCTAATTGTTTAGTAGAATTAATATTGAATTCTTCTCCTGCCATTTTATAAATAATTTTTGTTATACTTTCTAATTTAGAAGTCAATTCTTTACCAAATTGATTCAATTCTTCTTCATCAACATACATTCCATTTAATTGCATATTGGACAAAACCTCAATTGTTGGCATATCAATATTATTAAACAATTCTAGACAATTCATTTTTTCTAGTTTCTCTTTTGTTATTTCTTTTATTTTTGAAATAGAATATGCATATAGCATATATTTTTCTTGTTTTAAATCTAATTCTTTTTCTTGTGTCTCTCCCATTGTTTCAAAAAAATTCATTTGTTGTTCTTTTGCATTATCTTCTCCTATAAATTCATTGATATCAATTTCTAAATATTGCATCATTAAACTTTCTATATCTAATTTATTATTGGTAGGATTTAAGATGTAACTTGCAATTCCTATATCATAATCAATTCCTTTTAAAGTAATGCTTTCTTGTGCTAATAAAATATATAATTTGCTTAAATCAATTCCTATTTTTTTTATTTCTGGATTCTCAAATATGTTTTTCCAATCTTCTATTGTATTTTCTATTTTTAAATAGATTACTTCCTTATTTTCTTTATCATAAATACTGATTCCTTCTATTTTTTCTTTTATAATTTTTTCCGGTTGTAAATCTGAAATTGTTGAAACATAAAAAATCATTTCTTTTCTTGTTTTAATAGATTCTATTATTTCTTTTTGCGATTTATTTACTTTTTTATAAAATTCTTTAGTTTCTTTTTTTACTTCCGTTTCTTCTACTTCTGTTAGAGAAAATTTATCAATATATCGATTAAAATTTAATTCCTTAAATATTTCCAGCACTTTTGGCTTATCCCATTCTTCTACCCTAAAATTTTCCAAAGTATCTCTAATTGGGACTTCTAAATTTATTCTTCCCAATGTTTTTGATAAAAATGCTAATTCTTTATTTTCTACAATTTTTTCTCTTTGTTTTCCTTTTAAATTATCTTTTCCTTTTTCTATATTTTCATACAAGTTTTCAATTGATCCATATTTCTGAATTAAGCTTAATGCGGTTTTTTCTCCTACGCCTGGAACACCTGGAATATTATCAGAAGTATCTCCTTGTAATCCTTTTACATCAATTAATTGTTTAGGCTCTATCCCATATTTTTCTATAATTTTTTGTTTATTATAATTATCAGTTTCTGTTTTTCCTCCTTTGGTATGAGGAATCCTAATTGTCACTTTATCAGTTGCTAATTGAAAAGTATCTCTATCCCCAGATAAAATTACTACTTCTAGTCCTTGTTTTTCCCCATAGCAAGATAAAGTTCCGAAGTACATCATCTGCTTCATATCCTTCTACTTCAACAATATCAATATTCATCGCCCTTAAAATATTTTTTATGATTGGCATTTGCTCTGCTAGCTCATCTGGCATACCTTTTCTATTTGCTTTATAGCCCTCATATAATTTATGCCTAGCTGTTGGTGCTTTTAAATCAAATGTCACTACTAAATATTTAGGATTAATTTCTTCTAACAGTTTAAAAAGTATGGCTAAAAAGCCATATACAGCATTGGTATATTTTCCATCTTTTGTTGTTAACATTTTGCTTCCCATGATTCCATAAAAAGCTCGGTTCATAATACTATTTCCATCTACTAATACTAATTTATCCAAAAGTATTTTCCTCCTTTTTCATTTTAGCTTTTTAGCATATAAGATATATCTATATACTTCTTCACATATTTTATATAATTAGATATAATAAAAACACTATGATTTATCAAATATTTTTTTTAAAAGTAATTTTATCTTATCTATCATATTTTTCTTTTGTATTGCTACCGGAAGATTTTTGCCGAGAAACACCCTTTTCTTCTTGCACTTTTCTAGTTTCAAATATATTATTCGGATTATATTTTTCCATTATTTTTTTCTCATATAAAATGTCATTATTTTTCCAAATCTTTATAATCTTCCTTTTCTCTTCGTCTGTTGCAATGTAATTATAGTATATTATTGAAATCAAATCTTTGCTTTCATCTGAAATATATTGTTCTTTAAGTTTCTTGTTTTTAGCAATTGAAACTGTTTTTGTAGAATTTTCTGCTAATTTATTTAGATATTTTAAAAATTTTGTTGAAATTTTTGCTGTAAAGCTTGGATTAAATAAATTTAATATTTCTATTGTTTCTTTAGCAATATCATTCATCTCTAGTTTCTCCATCGTTATTTTCTCCTATTTCTTTTGAATTTTCAATTGCTTCTTTGATTTTTTGTTGAAGTTGTTTTATTTTAGTAATTCTTCTTCCATTTTTTCCCGTTTCCATAGAAATTTCTTTGGCATCCTCTTCTTCAAAAATATAATCTTGTTTATGTGTTATATTAGGCAAATGGTTCATTCTTTTTTCATCATTTTCCCAGACAGCATCGAAGTCTGTTGGTACCATTTCAATAAAATTAAATAAATTTTGTGGTAATTCTTCTTCTGTTGTTTCAAATCTTCCTGTTGCTCCTGCTTTAGTGATTTTATTTATTCCTTGTAATTTTTGTATCATACTAAGATTGCATAGCTTTGGAATAAAATATTTTACGAAACTTTTATCTTGAGTTATATCTATATCCATTGTCATTGCATGTCCTCTATCTCTAATCATCATTAGAATTTTTTCATGCATTGAAATAATATCTGTAGCTCCACAATCTAGTTCTAATGGAAATTCATCAAATATTTTTTTCGAAATTTTTGTTTGTTCACCATATAGAACAATTGGTTCTTTTATCGCATTTTCCTTCTTAGCTAATATTGGCATGGACTGCATAATTTCTTTATTATTAACAATATAGGAATGCATTGTATGCAATAATTCATTTATGCTTTTTGATTTATTAATCAATCCTTGTAATGTTTGTGTATCCATAAATGTATATCCTACACACTGGTCTTTCACCGTTTCTATAAGCTTTTCATTCATACTGCAAAATTCTTTATCGTATATTCTTTGTATTTTTCCTGATTCATAATGTGAAATCAAAAGTGCCTCTCTTATCCCGTGCAAAATGTGCTTTAATTGCATTTTCTACTTCTTGTCCAAATTTAAATTCTTTAGCTGTGTCAACAAATATAGGTTCCAATTCTTTTACTACTTTATTTAATTTATCTGTATATTCTATTCTATATTTCTCATTATAATCATCTAATTCTGTAGGTGCTAGATTTAAAATTATTTCTTTTATTTTCATATCATTTTGAAAAAACTTTTTTAATACTTCAAATTGTTCCATTTCCAATTCAATCCTTCTTTTATTTTTATCTTATTTTATATTTTAGATAAATTTTTTATAAAATATTATTATTCTAAATTAAGTCAATATTCTTTAATTTTTCCATATTTGTTTTTAAATTTTTATTCATTATACCTACTTTTTATATATAATTACTCCATACATAATCCAAACTTTTTCTTGTCTTTCTCTATGTA
>CANRKZ010000011.1 GCA_947631335.1 uncultured Clostridia bacterium | reverse complement strand
CTCCTTTGAATTTATTTTAACACAATGAAAAAAATGAAAGCAGACTTTTTGTGTCTACTTTCATTTTACCACTTCATGTGAAATTTTACACTAGGCTTTCTTTATTTTGTGGTTTCTAGATTTAACAATAAAGTATCACAAATTGTTTTAGTAGAGTTAGGTTTTGCTAAAAAAGAAGTGTTTTTTCTCATGGTTTTCAGTTTTTCTGGATGTGCGAATAGATTTTTAATAATTTGACTAGCATCATCTGATTTTTTTATCCAAATAGCAATTCCTTTACTTTCCAAAAATTCTGCATTTTCTTCTTCCTGACCTGGAATTGGATTGATAAGAATCATAGGAAGGTGAGAAGCTAAACTTTCAGAAGTAGTAAGCCCACCAGGTTTAGTAACTACCATATCGGCAATACTCATTAATTCTGGAACTTCATTTGTAAATTCTAAAATTTTAACGGTATCTAATTTATTATATTTTTTAACGATTTCTTCAAATGTAGTTTTCATCTTTAGGTTTTTTCCGGCAATGGCTATTATTTGGAGATTATAATCACATTGTACAAAACTCTCGAAAATTTGAGTAGTTCTAGTTTTACCTAAACCGTATTCACCTCCACCAAAAAATAAAACTGTTTGTTTTTTGTCAGAGAATTGATATTGATTTAATATTTTTTGGGTGTCATGTAATTCTGAAAATCGATTTGAAATAGGAATTCCAGTTGCATATATTTTAGGTTCAGGGATACCTTTACAGATCAAATGTTGTTTCATTTTATCATGAGCAACAAAATAATAATCTGTAAAGTCATTTCCAACCAGCCATTGATCATGAGGAGCAAAATCTGTCATAATGGTAGCAAGTTTGCAAGTAATTTTTCCTTTCCTTTTTAAATAGCTGCACATTTGGCTACCGAAAGGATGAGTAGAAATAATCAAATCTGGCTTTTTCTCTCTTAATAATCTTAATAATTTAATTGCCATTATAATATTTGATTTTGTTGTAATATGTGCTAAAGGACCTTTTTGAGAATTAGAATAAATTTTGCCCCAAGCCCATGGAGCTTTTTTTGCCATTTCACGATAAGCAGCAGTTGTTATTTTCTCCACGGTTTTATTTACATATTTTATACAATCTATTAATTCTACATCTATATTTTGATAGCAATTTAACATATAAGATTCAATAGCTTTGGCAGCATTTAAATGCCCACCACCATAAGAAGCATAAAAAATTAAAATTTTCATAATAGATCTCCTTTATTCTTTGAAATGTAATTTGAGAGTTTATTTAAGGAAAACCCAAGAATAAACTATTAAAAATAGATAACTGAGTCTTCCACTTTGTCTATTTTGGAAAGTATCTCTTTTGAGATATTTTAGCATATAAATTAAAAAAATTCAAAAAATGGAATATTTTTTAAAAAATAATACAAAATAAAGTTAAATATCAAAGGAAGAAAAGGTGATAATTTGAAAAATATAATAAAAATATTATTTTTATTTATTATAGTAATAGTAATAATCATTTCCATTGTTTTATCAAATGGTAATGTAACGGAGCAAAATATAAGTTATGCAGCAACTTCTAATGCTTCTGATATTCAATTAATGGCAAGAGCAATTAACGGAGAAGCAAGAGGAGAACCTTATGAAGGACAAGTAGCAGTAGGAGCGGTTATATTAAATAGAGTAAAAAGTTCCAATTTTCCTAATACTATTTCTGGGGTTATTTATCAGTCTGGAGCTTTTACTGCTGTATCAGATGGACAAATAAATCATCCTATTGAAGAAGGATCATCTGTATATAAAGCGGCTCAAGATGCTAAAAACGGATGGGATCCTACAGGTGGATGTATTTATTATTTTAATCCAGCTACTGCAACTAATAAATGGATTTGGTCAAGACCATTAGTCAAGACAATTGGAAAACATAGATTTTGTAAATAAAAAGTGGAGGAATTTTTATGAATAAATTAATAGATTGGAAAAACAGACTAAAAAAAGGGCATATGCTAAGTATAATATTTGTACTTTTTATTATTATAGCAGCGTTAGGAATTATACTGTATAAAAAACAAACTGAATATAGACAAGCTTCTGAAAACAACTATAATATGGCATTTTATGAATTAGTAGAGTATGTACAAAATGTGGAAACCTATTTAGCAAAATCTATGATATCTTCTACACCAGAACATGGGGCAGAGACTTTAACACATTTATGGAGAGAAGCTGATTTGGCACAGAGCTATTTAAGTCGATTACCGATTGAGAGTCAAGAATTAGAAAATACAGAAAAATTTTTAAATCAAGTGAGTGATTATAGTTATACATTATCTAGAAAAAATATTTATAATGAGGCGTTATCAGAAGAAGATTTAAAAAATTTGAAAGATTTGCATAGTTATAGTATAGAATTAGAAAACACTTTAAACCAATTATCTGAAGATCTAAATAGTGGAAGGTTAGAATGGGGAGAATTAACAAAAAAGGGAGATGTAGCTTTTGCGCAACAAGTAGATAATATAGCAAAAGAAAGTTTTAGTAATTTAGAAGAAAATTTTCATGAGTATTCAGGATTAATATATGACGGCGCTTTTTCAGAACATTTAACCAATGTGGAACAAAAAGGTTTAACAGGAGAAGACATTGAAGAAGATGCAGCAAAGCAAAAAGCAGAAGAATTCATAGGAAATCAAAATATAAAAGAAATTTCTAACCTAGGATATTCCGAAAATGCTACTATTCCAGTTTATGACTTTTCTATTACAAACAACCAAGACGAAACTATTAATATTTCTATTTCCAAAAAAGGTGGCCATGTAGTTTTCATGAATACAAATCGAGATGTAAATACAGAAGTAATATCGCAAGAAGAAGCAGATGAAAAAGCAAAAGAGTTTTTAGCAGAAAAAGGATTTGAAAATATGAAAGAAACTTATTACTTAAAACAAGAAGGAATTGTGACAATTAATTATGCTTATTCACAGAATGATGTAGTTATGTATCCAGATTTAATAAAAGTAAAAGTAGCCTTGGACAATGGTGAGATATTAGGAATAGAAACATCCGGATATTTAAACAATCATACACAAAGAAATATAAGTAATATAAAAATTACAAAAGAAGAAGCAAAGAAAAATTTGAATCAAGATATTGATATAGAAAGTGAAGGGTTAGCTGTTATTCCAACAGAGTGGAAAACAGAAATACTTTGTTATGAATTTAAAGGTAAAGTAGAAGATAGGGAATTTTTGGTTTATATAAACTGTGAAAATGGCAGAGAAGAAGATGTTTTAATAATTACAAATACGCCAAACGGAACTTTAACTATGTAAAAAATAAGATAAAATGTAGGAAAACGGTATAGTCAATTGAGTATACCGTTTTACAAAGGTTTAAAAAATTTTTAATGTTTTTTATAAGTATCTTTTGATAACAATTCTGAGCCAATAACTTTTCCATCACGTTTTAAAATTTTGTAAGCTTCTGAGTAAACAGCAGAAGAACTTCTTCCCGTTACATAAGCAGAAATTTCTACCTCACAATCATCTTCTTGTTTTAGACCAAATATTTTGAAATTTGCAATTCCTCCAGAAACAGAACAAACTAGTTTGATCGGATAATTTCTATTATTTTTAAATTGAAAATCAATTGCTCCGTAAACAACAGTTGCATCTCTACTTGCTGGTGCATAGGATGGAACAAATTGATGATTCGTTCTTTGGACAATTTCTAAATTAGCGTAAAGCACGGCATTATATAAAGTTGATGTGATTTGACAAATTCCTCCACCAACGCCATCGACAACTTCTCCACTTATGTAAATAGGAGCTTCTTTATAGCCTGCTGCAATTGTTCTAGCACCTACTACTTTATTATAAGAAAATGTTTCACCAGGCATTAATACTGTTCCATTTATTTTATTAGCAGCTAAAATTAAGTTTGTTGTTCGGTTTCGATTACTAGTATCATAATTAGTAGAATAGGTTGCTAGTAAATCAGGAAAGGCTTCGGTTCCAATCATATTTGTTGTTACCTTTGGATATAATATATTTAATGGAATCGTGTATTCTTCAGCAGTCTGGTCTCCTAAAATAGATTTTGCTTCTTCTATTGATACTTTAAAATCAACACCATTTTCAGAAGGATAAACAGAAAATGGATTTTGCGTATAATAGGCATCTATTGGTTCTTTATAAATTTCGCTATGAATTTTTTCAATATCAATTGCGTCCGGTTTTTGAGATTTTACTATAATTTCAATTGGGTTTCTACCTGCTGAAAAATTTGAAATAGCAGATATTATAGCATCTGTTGTAGCTTCGATATCTACGACATTTCCTTCCTTTCCAGAAGTAATGATTAAGTTGGAATTTTCAATATAATAACTACTTTGTGTCACTTTATCTGGTAATTGACTAGAAATATCTTCTAAATTTTTTACTAATTGATTTTTATCAATTTTTAGATTTGGTTCTAAATTTATTTTTTTAAACATGGTGGATAATACATATAAATTATTTTCAAAAATATTTCCTTCTCTTCCAATATTATACGCTTCATTAACAGCTGTTTTTGTATCAAAATTAGCAGAAATTTGCGAAAGAGAAATTGTAGTTTCAAAATCACCATGCTTTAATTTAATTTCTTGCGGTAGATTTTCACGAATATAATTATCCAATTGATATCTTGCATCTGATGTACTCATATTAGAAACATTGAATCCTTTTATATGTACTCCTAAAATAATATTATTATTGAAAAAATTGTAAGCCGTAAAAATGCAAAAACAAATCAGTAAGATAACAATTCCTATTATTATCAATAAAGTAAAAATAGATAAAGTTGTTTTTCTTTTTTCTGTTGATGAAGAAGTTACTATTAACTTATTTTCTGTTTTTGGTTCTATGGATTCTTCTATAGGTAATTCATTTAAATTTTTAGATTTTTCTAATTCTTTTCCTTTAACTTGCATAGGATTCTCCTTTTGTAATTCATCTTATTTATTATATCATATTCTGTTGTCAAAAAAAATATGATTTTATAAAAAAATGTCAAAATAAAATTTAAGAAGTTGTCAATAATAATATTATAAAACTTTTATTTAAGTTTTATAATAACAGTATATGTAATTAAATTTTTAAATTTACGAGGAGGATGTTATGTCTAAAAATAGTAAATTAATATCTGAAAATTTAAGAGAAGAAATAGCAAAAGAATTAGGAGTATATGAACAAGTAAAACGAGATGGTGGAAGCTGGGGAAATGTATCTTCAAAAGATTGTGGAAACATTGTATCAAAAGCAATTGAAATAGCAAATAGAAGTGTAGAAAACAAATAGTTAAACTATAAGTAGAAAAGGAAAAGCCTGTTGTAATTAGATTTTATACAACAGGTTTTTTAAATTTAATTTTAGTTGCATTTTTTAAAAAATAATCATATAATTTAGCAAAGTGTTAAAAGATAGAAATAAAAATATTATTCCAATAAAATGTTTTTTAGAAAGGGAAATAGAAGATGAATAATTTAATCGTAAAAGATGTTTTAAATGAAACAAAAGGTCAATTACTAATGGGAAATGAGAATTTAGAATGTAAAAATTTTTCAAAAGATAGTAGAAAAATACAAAACGGGGATGTCTACATAGGGATAAAAGGAGAAACATTCAATGGAAATTTGTTTTGGAAACAAGCTTTAAGAAATGGAGCTTCCTGTGTAATTATAGAAAATATAAATCTAACAAAAGAGGATAAAAAAGAATTTGAGGGGAAGACTGTCATAAAAGTAGAAAACACTTTAGATGCCTTATATTGTATCGCAAAATATAAAAGAAGTTTGTACAATATACCAGTTATTGCCATTACAGGAAGTGTGGGAAAAACAAGTACAAAAGACATGGTAGCAAATGTAGTGTCAAAAAAATATAAAACTTTGAAAACAAAGGGAAATAATAATAATAATATTGGATTACCATTCACGATATTAAGAATGAAAGATGAAGAGGCTATGGTATTAGAAATGGGCATGAATCATTTAGGGGAAATAAGATTGCTTACGTCTATTGCAAAACCAACAATATGTATTATTACGAATATAGGAACTTCACATATTGGAAATTTAGGATCCAGAGAAAATATTTTAAAAGCAAAACTAGAGATATTAGAAGGATCTGATAATCCGACAGTTATTATTAATAATGATGACGACTTATTACATAATTGGTATGAAAAAAACAAAGAAAAGATGAAAATAAGAACATATGGAATAACAGAAAAAAGTGATATAAATGCTAATGATATTATTTTAGAAGAATCAAGCAGTCAATTTGTTTGTAACTTAGGAGAAGAAAAGGTAAAAATAAAAGTACCGGTAGGAGGCGAACATTTTGTACTCAACAGTTTATGTGCAGTAATGGTAGGAAAATTATTAGCAATTGACGAAAAAAGAATTATGGAAGGAATTGAAACTTTTAAACTTACCAAAAAGAGAATGGATATAACACTATTATCAAATGGAATAAAAGTGATTAACGATGCTTATAATGCAAGCTTTGAATCTATGAGTGCTTCCTTAAAAGTGTTATCTAAATTTAGAGAAAATAGGAAAATAGCAGTATTAGGTGACATGCTTGAGCTGGGAGACTTTTCAAAAGAGCTACATAAAAAAGTAGGAGAAGAGGTATTAAACAATAAAATTGACATATTAATAGGTAGTGGGAAAGATGCAAAATATATTGTGGAAAAGGCAAAAGAAAAAATGAATTTGGAAAATGTATATTACTTAGAAGATAAAAATAAAATAATAGATTTATTAAAAAAAATAGGTAGACCGGGAGATGTTATTTTATGGAAAGCTTCCAATGGAATGAAATTTTATGATTTAGCAGAAAGGATGATTCATGTATGGCAAAAAGGAAACTAGGAGTTATATTTGGTGGAATGTCTACTGAAAATGAAGTCTCTATTAACTCTGCAAATTCTATTTTAAATAACCTAAATAGACAAAAATATGAGATTTATCCTATCTATATCGACAAAGAAGGAGTTTGGTGGAAATATACAGAACAAGAAAATGAAATTAAATTGGGTAATTTAGTTCAAACAAAAGAAAAATTAGAAAATGAAATGCAATATTTAAGACAATTAGATATTTTATTTCCAGTCTTACATGGATTATATGGAGAAGATGGAACAATTCAAGGATTGTTTGAACTTATAAAGTTACCTTATGTAGGATGTCATGTACTAGCATCTAGCATAGGAATGGATAAAGTATATACCAAAATAGTTTTTAATCAAGCAGGATTAAAACAGGCAAAGTATCTTTATATTAGAAAATATAAAGATAGATATTTCTATATGGATAAAAATTTTAATGAAACCATACTAGAACGAAAAGAAGTAGTAAAGAAAATTTCTCAGGATTTAGAATTCCCGATGTTTATTAAACCATCTAATTCAGGTTCTAGTGTAGGAATTCATAAAGCTAAAAATCAAAAAGAATTAGAAGAATTTATTGAATATGCAGCAAAATTTGATACCAAAATTTTAATTGAACAAGGAATTAAAGGAAGGGAAGTAGAATGTGCTGTTCTAGGAAATGAGAAAGTAATAGCGTCTTGTGTAGGAGAGATTAAGCCAGCAGAAGAGTTTTATAGCTATGATGCAAAATATAAAAGTAAACAATCAGGAATCGAAATTCCTGCTAATATTCCACTCGAACTTTCAGAAAATATAAGGAAGCAAGCTATAAAAGCTTTTAAAGCAATTGATGGTAAAGGTTTGTCAAGAGTAGACTTCTTCATTGAAGAAGGGAGTAATGAGATTTATATTAATGAAATAAATACTTTACCAGGGTTTACAAATATTAGTATGTATCCAAAACTCTTTGAGAAAAATGGACTTTCTTATAGTGAGTTATTAGATCAATTAATTCAATTAGCTTTAGAAAACAAATAAGACAAGAAAAATCCATAAAAACTATGGATTTTTTTTCGATTTATGATATAATATGTTTACCTGATTTTTAGGGAGGATGTCAAAAATGGTTTTAAAAAATTATTATAAAATATTAGATTTGGAAACAAGCCATGTTTCCATCGATGAAATAAAACAGGCCTATAGGCAAGCTGCTAAAAAGTATCATCCAGATTTAAATGTGGGGGATACTTTAGCAGAAGAAAAAATTAAAGACATTAACGAGGCTTATAGAATATTATCAATACCTGCTTCAAAAAGAAAATATGATAGAGTTTGGAATTCTAAATTTTCTAAAGGGAAAAAGGCTTTTTCAGGTAAAAATGAAAAAGAAGCCTTCTTTAATATGTTTTTAGGTAACATCGAAAATGCTAAAAAAACAGAAGAAAAGGATCAAAGAAAAAATCCAATTCGAGGCGAAAATATAGAGACTGAAATTAGTGTTAACTTATATGATGCATTCTATGGTCTAGAAAAACAAATAGCATTAAAAAATATGCAAGGACAAGCTAAAACCTATACAGTAAAAATACCAAAAGGAATAAGAGACGGAGAAAAGATTAGATTAATTGGACAAGGAAAAGAAGGGAAAAATGGTGGAAAGAATGGAGATTTGTTAATAAGAATAAAAATAGAAAATAATCAAAAGTTTAAACTAAAGGGATATGATATTTATACAGATTTGCTTTTAACACCTTGGGAAGCAGCTTTAGGAACAAGGGCAAATATTAAAACAATTGATGATGAGACAAAAGTATATATTCCACAGGGAGTGCAAAGTGGAGAAAAAATAAGAATACCAAATAAAGGATATAGAGTTACAAAAGATACGAGAGGAGACCTAGTGGCTGAAATAAAAATAGTAGTACCAAAACAATTAACAGAAGAAGAGGAAAATATATTTAAACAATTAAGTGAAATATCAGAGTTTAATCCAAGAAAATAAATAATGAATTTACATAAATATATATTGACAAAACAGGCTTTTTTCGCTATAATTATACTTAGTAGTGTAACAAATGATAATCTATGGATTAGAACATAGGAATGAGGTGTAAAATAAATGGAGGCTATGCAAGGAAAACATTTTAGCATAACAGATCCAGAAGGAGTAAAAACAGTAATTTATCAAGTAAATAAAACAAAAAAGGAATACTTGAGTGAATATCCTAAGTATACAGTGGAGAGATTAGAACATACAGAGGAACTTATAGGAAATTACAACAAGAAAACTTTTTATGTGGATGAACCACAAAAAGATGGAAATCAATTAGTTATTTTATCTTTTGGAAAAGATAAAGTAATTATTAATAATGGAATATTAATTGAAGACGAAGTTAAAATAACAAAAAAACCAACGCCATTTCAATTTACTACCATTTATTCAGAAGAAAAAGTAGAATATAAAGAATTTCAATATACACCAAACTTAAAAAGACCTATATCTATTATTGATCCAGAAACGACAGAAGAAGTAAAACCAGTACTTTATTTTGATGAAAAAACAAATGAAGTAAAGGGAAAATGTAAGTTAAAACCATATAAATCTTATTTCGCATTCGAGATAAGAGAAGAAAAGTAGGAGGAATAGTTATGGCAGTTAATGCAAAAAGAGCTAATAATTCGCCAATACCACGAGACGCTATCGAGGGTGCAGCTGGTGTTCAAGACAGTGGAAAATTTAGTATTGAAGTAGTTAATACACAAATATATTTTAAAGACAAAGGAATAGAACCTTATAATGTTGTATCCAACAGTTTAAAAAGAGAAATACTAAGCACAGATTTAGAAGAAGGAATGTCTATAAGAGTAGAAACAACTAATAAGAACAGAAAAAAATTGGAGACATTATCAAATGATCAATTTACAAAAGAGTAGGTGAGTTTTATGAACTATAAAATAGAAGGAGCAATTAGAAGAAATAGAAAAAATTTTATAATATTTGCAATACTATGGATATTTATAGCCATAGTATTTGTTTCGCCTTTTGCGTATAGTAAACATCTTGCTGGATTAAATGGAGAGTTTAATTTACAAATATTTTTAGAAACTTTTGGAAAATCCATAACAAATCCATTTGGAAGTTTTGGGAATGTATTTGCAAGTGGTGCAGTGGAAGATTATTTTTCAACGTTATTGATTGTAACAATAATCTATTCTGTATTTTTCTTTATAGGATTTGTAAGATCAGCACCTAAAAATGAATATTCAGATATTGAACATGGATCTAGTGATTGGAGTCAAAGAGGAGAACAATATCAGATATTAAATAAAAATAAAGGAATTATTTTAGCAGAAAATAATTATTTACCAGTAGATAAACGAGGAAATGTAAATGTATTAGTAGTTGGACGGATCAGGTTCTGGTAAATCTACTTCTTATTCAATTCCGAATGCATATCAATGTTTAGGTTCTTATGTTTTTACAGATCCAAAAGGAGAGCTTTACGATAGAACAGCAGGATATTTAAAATCAAAGGGATATGAAATTAAAGTATTAAATTTAGTTAGACCACAATACAGTGATGGATATAATCCGTTAATGCATATTTCATCTGAAATTGATGTGGATGTTATAGCAAATACTATTGTAAAAGGGCAACAATCAGAAGGCGGAAAATCAGATCCATTCTGGGATGATTCAGCAGAAATGTTATTAAAGGCATTAATCTATTATTTGATTGCTACAAGACCAGAGGAAGAACAGAATTTAGCAAGTTGTGCAGAATTAGTTAGAGCAGCTAATAGTAATGGTGGAAGTAACTTATTAACAGAATTAATTAGTCAACTTCCATATGATCATCCAGCTAGAATGTATTATAAATCGATTGAAATAGCACCAGAAAAAACATATAGTTCTATTCTAAGTACTTTGCAATCTAAACTAGGTAAATTTGATTCAAAAGAAATAGCAGAGTTAACATCAACAGATACGATAAACTTCGAGGAGATTGGGAATAGAAAAACAGCAGTATATGTTATATCTTCTGATACACATACGGCATATGATTTTTTATTGACGATTTTCTTCTCCCAAATGATACAGCAATTATATGATTATGCAGACCAAAATGGAGGAGCTTTAAAAGAACAAACTTTCTTCATTCTAGATGAGTTTGCTAATATTGGAAAAATTCCAGATTTTGATAAAAAAATATCAACATCAAGAAGTAGAAAAATATCGTTTAGTGTTATTCTACAAAATATAGATCAATTAGAAGCTGTTTATGAAAAATCTTATGAAACAATTATGGGTAACTGTGATACACACGTATTTTTAGGAAGTAATTCCTATAAAACAGTAGAGTATTTCTCAAAAGCATTAGGAGAAAAAACAATAGAAAGAGATAGTATATCTGTTAATCGTGACAGACAAAATTGGAGAACTGGTAAGAGTGTATCTGACCAAGTTATGGCAAGGGCCTTAATGACACCAGATGAACTTCGTAGATTAGATAATGATTTATGTATTATTTTTGAAAAAGGAATAAAACCAGTAAAAGCAAATAAATTTTATTATTTTAAACATCCAATGGCAAAACAAATGGCACAATTAGAAATTAGCCATAATGATATTGGAGAAATTGAAAGAGGAAATTGGAGAAAATATAATCCTTATAATCCATATGTAGAAGACACAGCAGAAAATAAAGTTCAAAACTTGAAAGTAGAGTCCTTAGATGATTTATTTGATGAAGAAACAGATATTATTCAAAAAGAGGAACAAGAAAATGTTGTAGAAGAAACAAAGATACAACCAAGGGATCTAAATGATTTTGAAGAGAAATCACCAATTCTACCACAAGAATCGGAAGAAGACACCTATGACTTACAAAAAGAATTAGAAGCAAAGTTTGATGAATTATTTGGCCCAATTGATGAAAGTAATTAATAAAAATTTGCATAAAGATTTTACAATCTCTATGCAAATTTTTTTAGACAAAAAGCAAAAAAGTTTTCGCTTTTCTATTGAAAAAATAAAAAAAGTATAGTAGAATAGGCACGAGATTGTAAAACAGGAATAAGGAGAAAAAAATGAAATTTGTACATATAGCAGACATGCATTTTGATAGACCATTTGTGAATTTATCGGATAAAGATATTTTAGGTAATTTAAGAAGATTAGAACAAAGAAAGATATTTAAAAAGGTAATCGATTATATTAAAGAAAATAAAATTGAATATTTTCTTATTTCAGGGGACTTATATGAGCATAAATATGTAAAACAATCAACCATAGAATATATTAATAATTTATTTAAAGAAATTCCAAAAACAAAAATTTATATAGCACCAGGAAATCATGATCCATATCTTAAAAATTCTTATTATCATAAATTTGAATGGTGTGATAATGTAAAAATATTTCATTCTAAAATAGAAAAAATAGAAACAGATAAAATAGATATCTATGGATATGGATTTGATGATTTTTATTGTTATAATTCAGGAATAGACGAATTACAAATAGAGAATAAAGAAAAAATAAATATATTAATAACTCATGCAAGTTTGGATGGAGGGTATGATGATGAAAAAAATTATAACAATATATCTTCTAAAAAACTAAAAGAAAAAGGTTTTGATTATGTGGCATTGGGGCATATTCATAAACCTGATTACCATACATCAGAAAATCAAAAAATAGTATATCCTGGGTCTACAGCAGCTTTAGGATTTGATGAACCAGGAAAACATGGAATGATAATAGGAGATTTGAAAAAAGAAGAGTTAAAATTACAATTTATTCCATTAGACGAGGAATGTTTTACAAAAAAAGAAATTGATGTAACCAGTATAATATCAAAAGAAGAATTAATTGAAAAAATAAATAATTTTGAAGGAAAGAAAAATGAATATATAGAAATTGTATTAATAGGAAATCGAAACTTTGAAATTAACAAATATGATTTGTTAAAATATATTTCAAATGTTAGAATCTTAAAGATTAAAGATGAGACTAAGATAGCTTATGATTTAGAAAAAATTAAAAATGAGACAACTTTAAAAGGATTATTTGTAAAAGAAATGATAAAAGAATTAGCAAAAGAAAACATAGGACAGGAAGAAAAAGAAGTTTTGGAAAAAGCAATTGAAATAGGATTGGAAGCTTTAGAATAGAGGTGAAAAATTGAAAATTAATAAAATAAAAATAAATTCTTATGGAAAATTAAAAAACAAAGAGATTAATTTAAAAAATGGGATTAATCTTATATATGGAAAAAATGAATCAGGAAAATCAACACTTCTAAGATTTGTTATAAATTCCTTTTATGGAATTTCAAAAAATAAAAAAGGAAAAGAATATTCTGATTTTGAAAGATATAAACCTTGGATAGGAGAAGAATTTTCAGGAAAAATAGAATATGAATTGAATAATAAAAATAAATTTGAAGTTTATAGAGATTTTAAAAAAAAGAATCCTAGAATATTTAATGAAGATAAAGAAGATATTTCAAAAGAGTTTAATATCGATAAAACAAAAGGAAATGAATTTTTTTACGAACAAACTAAAGTTGATGAAGAATTATTTCTATCTACTGTAGTGGTTGGACAGAAAGAGGTATGCCTAGGAAAACAAGAACAAAATTTATTAATTCAAAAAATAGCCAATTTAGTTGGAACAGGAGATGACAATATTTCTTACAAAAAAGCAATTGATAGGATAAATAGAAGACAATTAGAAGAAATAGGAACAAAAAGATCTAGGGAAAAACCAATTAATATAATAGATAAAAAAATAGAGGAATTAGAATTACAAAAACAACAATTAGAAAAATATGAAACCCTTAAATATGAAATTGAGGACAATAGAAACAAATTAAAGAAAGAAATTATAGAATTAGAAAAAGAAGATAATTTCTTAAAAGAAAATAAATTATTAGAAGAAAATGAAAAAATAGAAAAAGAGAAAATAAAAATAAAAGAAAATATAAAAAAAGAAAATATAGAAAAAATAAATTTAATTAAAAATAAAATAAGCGAAATTAAAAATAATAATAAAAATATTTTAAATTTAAATTCTGAAGAAATAAAAAATAATAAAAAAATGCAGAAAGAAAAAAATAAAAAAATAAATTTATTTTTTATTTTATTAATTTTTATTAATATCTTACAATTTATTTTTATAAAAAATAATATAATAAAATATATTTTTTTACTTACATTACCAATGTTTTTAGTTTGTGTCATTGTTTTAAAAAAGAAAAAAATAAAAAAAGAAAAAAATATAGAAAAAAATAATTTAAATAATATAGAAAAAATAAATTTAGAATTAAATAATTTAAATCACGAAATTAATTTAATTGAAAAAAATAATATTAATTTAGAAAGGGAAATTTTAAATTTAAAAAACAATTTAAATTTAAAAATAAATTTAGAAAAAGAAAAAATAAAAAATAAATATTTAAATAAAATAGAAAAAAATAAAATAAATTATTTTATAAATTTAAAAAATACAAATTATGAAATAGAAAATATTCAAAATAAGATAAATAATAAAAAAATAGAATTACATACATTAGAATTAGATAAAAAAAATATAGAAGAAAAACTAGAAAGTTTATCAAAAATCGAAGAAGAACTAGTTAACAATAAAGAAAAAATGTCAACCTTTAAAAAAATAAATTTAAGTTTTGATTTAGCAAAAGAGATTTTAATGAAAGCGTATGAAAAGATGAGAAATACTATAACCCCTAAGTTTACGCAAGCATTGTCTAAGAATATTTCCGAGATAACGAACGGGAAATATACAAATATTAGATTTAACGATGAATTAGGATTAATTGTAGAATTAAAAGATGGAAATTATGTACCAGCATCTAGGTTAAGTATAGGAACGATAGATCAGTTATATTTATCTCTAAGATTATCTATGGCGCAAGAATTATCAGAAGAAATTATGCCAATTATTTTGGATGAAACTTTTGCCTATTATGATACAGAAAGACTAGAAAATATTTTAAAATATATAAATAGTAAATTTATAAACCATCAAATTATTTTATTTACTTGTACAAATCGTGAGAAGGAAGTATTAGATAAAATGAATATAAACTATAATTTAGTAAATTTATAATTAATTATTATTTAGAGATATAATATTAAAACTTAAAACAGATTAACTTGTAAAAAACAGGAAAATATAGTATAATGCTTAGAGCAAATAAAAGAAAGGAAGAAATTGATATGTTTGACAAGTTAGAGGCAGTTGAAAAAAGATATGAGGAATTGACAAAAATGATTGCAGATCCAGAAGTAATATCGAATCAATCAGAATGGCAAAAACTAATGAAAGAGCATGCTGGAATGGAAGAAATTGTAATGAAATTTAGGGAATATAAAAAAGCAAAGCAAGCAATGGAAGAGGCAGAAGAATTAATGCAAGATCCAGATATGAAAGAACTTGCAGAAGAGGAATATTATAATTCAAAAGAGCAATTACCAAAATTAGAAGAAGAACTGAAAATTTTATTAATACCAAAAGATCCAGATGATGATAAAAATATTATGTGTGAAATTAGGGCAGGAGCAGGAGGAGAAGAAGCAGCACTTTTTGCAGGAACGTTATTTAGAATGTATTCGATGTATGCAGAAAAAAAACACTGGAAGTTAGAAGTATTAAATGAAAATGAAACAGGACTTGGAGGATATAAAGAAATATCTTTTATGATTACAGGAAAAGGTGTTTATAGTAGACTAAAATTTGAAAGTGGTGTTCATAGAGTACAAAGAGTTCCGGACACAGAAAGTAGTGGAAGAATACATACTTCTACAGCAACCGTTGCGGTATTACCTGTTGTAGAAGATGTAGAAATAGAAATCAATCCAGCTGATATTAAAATGGAAGTATTTAGAGCTTCTGGAGCAGGAGGACAGCATATTAATAAAACATCTTCTGCTGTAAGATTGATTCATGAACCAACAGGTATTGTAGTAGAATGCCAAACAGAAAGGTCTCAATTCCAAAACAAAGATAATGCTATGAAGATGCTTAGAACAAAACTATATGAAATCGAAAAAGAAAAACAAGATAATGAAATAGCTAGTAGTAGGAAAACACAGGTAGGTTCAGGAGATAGAAGTGAAAAAATAAGAACTTATAATTATCCACAAGGAAGAATTACAGATCATAGAATTGGTATGAGTATTTATCAAATGGAAAACTTTTTAAATGGAGATATAGACGAAATGATAGATAATTTGATTACAGCAGATAGAGCAGAAAGATTAAAAGGAGAAGAAAATTAAAGTAATAAAATAAAACTCCTTCAAATAAACTAAAATAAGGGATAGTTTATTTGAAGGAGTTTTTTTATGGAAATCTTTAAAACAACGCTAATGGGGTTATTTTTTGGAACTTTTGGAACTACGCTAGGAGGAATTATAGGAGTTATAATAAAAAGACAATCTAATAAATTTTTAAGTTTTATATTGTCTTTCGCATCTGGATTAATGATGGCAGTAATATGCTTCGATTTATTACCAGAAGCTTTAGAAATTAGCAGTATTACGCAGGTTATTATAGGAACAATTATAGGAATTATTGCTATGATTGCTTGTGATATATTAGTGGAAAAGAAATTTAGTATGAATCATAAATTTGAAAATGAAAAAAACAATTTATTAAAAACAGGTATTATTGTTTCTATTGGATTGGCTATTCATAATTTTCCAGAAGGATTAGCAATTGGATCAGGTTTTGAGGCATCTATAAAATTGGGATTAAGCCTAGCAATAGCAATTTGCCTACATGACATACCAGAGGGAATCTCAATGGCTGTTCCTATGAAAAATGGTGGAATGAAAATATCAAAAGTAATTTTTTATGTTATTTTATCTGGAATTACAACAGGGGTTGGTGCTTTTTTTGGAGCAATTGTGGGTTCTATTTCTCAGCAAGTAATTGCAATATGTTTAAGCTTTGCAGCAGGTGCTATGCTTTATATTGTATCACGGAGAACTCGTACCAGAGTCTAATAAGCTATATCATGGAAGAATGACAGCACTAGGAAATATGATAGGATTTATTATTGGAATATTTGCAACAACTTTATAAAATAGGTTACTAAAAAATTAATAAAAGTATAGAATTTATGATAAAAAATAAAAGCAAGTAATTTTTTTAAAATTACTTGCTTTTTTGATATACTTATAGTAAAATGCAAACAGACATTTGAAAAAATGAGATAAGAAATAATAAAATAGAAAGGAAAAATAAATGCAAAATATATTCGAAGGATTAAACGATAAACAATATGAAGCCGTAGTCAATACAGAAGGACCATGTTTAGTGATTGCAGGAGCAGGAAGCGGAAAAACAAAAGTACTAACACATAAAATAGCTTTTTTAATTCAAGAAAAAAGAGCACATCCGTGGGATATTTTGGCCATTACTTTTACAAATAAAGCGGCCAATGAAATGAAAGAAAGAATTGCTAGTCTAGTTGGAGAGGAAGCAAAGGATATTTGGATGGGAACATTTCATTCTATTTGTGTTCGTATTTTAAGAAAATTTATTGATCGAATTGGATTTGACTCTTCTTTTATTATTTTTGATACAACAGATCAAAGAACAGTAGTAAAAGGATGTTTAAAAGATTTAGCTATTGATGATAAAATGTTTACGGAGAGAGCGGTATTATCGGAAATTAGTAATGCGAAAAATGAAATGTTGGAACCAGATCAATACCAAGTAAGAGCAAATGGGGATTTCAGAAAAGAAAAAATAGCTCTTATTTATAATTTATATCAAAAAAGATTAAAAGAAAATAATGCAATTGACTTTGATGATATTATTAATTACACGATAAAGATATTATTAGAAAATCCAGATGTACTAGAATATTATTCTAATAAATTTAAATATGTTTTAGTAGATGAATATCAAGATACCAATAAAGCTCAATTTACTTTAGTAACAATGCTAGCATCTAAAAATGGAAATATAACAGTTGTAGGAGATAATGACCAAGGCATTTATAGTTTTAGAGGAGCAGATATTTCTAATATATTAAACTTTGAGCGAGATTTTCCAGGAACTAAAATTGTTAAATTGGAACAAAATTATCGATGTACTGGAAATATCTTAAAAGCAGCTAATAGTGTCATTAAAAATAATGAAATTAAATATAAAAAAGAATTATGGACACAAAATGAAGAAGGAAACTTACCAAAAATTTATCAGGCTCAAAATGAATATGATGAAGGTAGCTATATAGTAGAACAAATTGAGAATTTAAGAAGAGAAGAATATTGTAAATATTCTGATTTTGCAGTCTTATATAGAATGAACACACAATCAAGAGCGATTGAAGATATTTTAAGAAGAGAAAATATACCTTATAAAATTATAGGTGGACTAAAATTCTATGAAAGAAAAGAAATAAAAGATATAATTGCATATTTAAGACTAATCCAAAATGGAAATGACAACATAAGTTTAAAACGAATTATTAACGAACCAAAAAGGGGAATTGGAAAAACTAGCTTAGACAAAATTGAACAAATAGCAAATGATAATGCAATTTCCATGTATGAAGTGATTAAAAATGCAGAACAATATGGATTAAATAGAGTATATTTAAATTCTAGAGAATTTGTAAATGTGATAGAAGAACTAAAAGCAAAACAATCTGAGTTAACCATTTCTGAATTAATTAAGCTAGCTTTAAAGAAATCGGGTTATACAAAGGCTTTAGAGAATGAAAACACGCAAGAAGCAGAAAATAGAATAGCAAATTTAGATGAATTTTTGACAGTAGCAATTGAATTCGAAGAAGAGGAAGCAGATAATTCATTAAGTCAATTTTTAGAAGGTATTACATTATCAAGTGACATTGATGACTTAGAAGATGATGAAGAATATGTAACGCTTATGACCTTACATAGTGCAAAAGGATTAGAATTTCCAGTTGTATTTTTGGTAGGGATGGAAGAAGGGATTTTTCCAGGTTATAAATCAATTTCTGAACCAAAAGAATTAGAAGAAGAAAGAAGACTTTGTTATGTAGGAATTACAAGAGCAAAGCAAAATTTATTCTTAACCTGTAGCAAGCAAAGGACTATTTTTGGTTCTACAAGTTATAACCCAATTTCAAGATTTTTAAAAGAGATACCACAAGAATTATTGGAAGGATATGAAGAGGCTTTTGGAGAGATAAATAATAAGGATAAGATATTTCAAGATTCAGCTTATAGTTGGACTTATGGTGATAGAAAAAATGGAAATATTAAAACAACATATAAAATTAATGAAAAAGATGTAACTGTTGCAGCAAGTTCAAATCAATCTGCCAATAATGGTTTTATGTTTCGAACTGCTGAAAGTTTTTTAAAGAATTTATCTAAAAAATCTAACAATAAAGTGGACTTATCACAATATAAGGTTGGTGTCAGAGTATTTCATAAAAAGTTTGGAGAAGGAACGATTGATATAGTAGAGCCAGAAGGAGAGGATTTAAAAGTAGATATTAATTTCGATAAAGTAGGACATAAGAGGCTTATGGCTAAATTTGCTAATTTAGAAGTGATTACATAGGAAATTCAATGAGTAGTAATTTAAATCAAGAAATCCAACAAAAAAACCCTAATTTGATTTTAGACAAATATAAGTAAGAAAGTAGAATATATTATTAAAAAGAGAAATGAGTAAATTTCTCTTTTTTTGGTATAAATAATGTGAATGAGGGAATAATAGTAAAAGAATAATAAAAAGAAAGGAAGGATAAAAATGGCAGATTTAAATCAATTAGAATTACAACATTTAAGACATTTAATCGGAGCGCATGAGAATGCTTATCAAAAATTAAATACTTATTCTTCACAAGCTGTTGACCCGCAAATTAAACAACTATTTGCAAAATCAGCACAAGATGCATTAAATACAAAGCAAAAATTAATGAGTTTTTTAAATAATTAAGGGGGAATTAATTCATGGATGAAAAAGTAATGGTGAATGATATTTTAGCTGGAGTAAAATCAGATTTAACGGCATATCAAACAGCAATCTCAGAAGCTGAGAATATGCAATTAAGGCAACTCTTTCAACAAATTAGAAATAATGATGAAAGTTTTCAATATGAGTTATTTAAAATAGCTCAATCAAAAGGTTACTATGTACCTGCACAAAAAGCTACAGTAACTGAAATTAATACAGTAAAAACAGAATTACAACAATAAAATCATATAATTTTTGGGGATTTAAGTTTTTTATTATAGAAAATGACAAAAGCATACTTAAATCCTTTAAATATTTCTATCCTTTTTTAAAATGAAAATAAGAGATAAATTGAATAAAATGAAGATAAAATTAAAAAAAGCAATAAAAGTTACGGAAATCAAAGATGCATTCTCTTTGCAAAAAACAAAATATTACAATATGATTACAAAAAAAGTAAAATATGGATAAATATACAAAGGAGATAGGGATTAATGTTTAAAAAAGTATTAGTACATACAAGAAGAGGAATTAAATTCACAATTCTCTTTATGTTGGCAGCTTTTTTAATAATAGGAGCAATAGCCTTTCTTTATAAACCAACTTATAGTGTTTTTATAGAGGGAAAACAAATAGGGTATACAGAAGATAGAACAGGATTGCAACATAAAATTAATGAGTATATCGAAAAGGGTGATGAAAAGAATAAAAATATTGCTTTTGTGCAATTAGCAAATCTTCCAGAATATAAGTTATGTCTGTTAAAGAAAAATGTTGTCACAAACGATGATGAGATTTTTGATAAAGTAAAAGAAGAAGGAATAACCTATTATAGATACTATGCAATAGCAGATAATCAAGAGGAAAAACTGTATGTTTCTAATTTTGAAGAAGCTGAAAATGTAGTAAACAACTTAAAAGAAAAAAATAGTTCAAATATTAACAATATATCAATTGTAGAAAAATATGAGACAGATATGAAGGATTTAGTATCTTCTGAACAAGCAATATCAAAATTGTATGTAGAATCACCTAAAGAACTAACAGTTGCTAGTAATAAGAAAAAGAATGTTTCTGCTAAATATGCCTCAACAGGTAGCGTAAATACATCTTTGACGACTTCTACGGCAAAAGCAAGTTTAGGAATATCTTTAATTAAACCTGTATCTGGAGTTATTACTTCTCGATTTGGTGCAGGAAGTAGTATTAGAAGATCATCACATACAGGATTAGATATTGCAACGTCAGCTGGAACGCCAGTTTTAGCAGCAGCATCAGGAACAGTAACATTTTCTGGATATAAAGGGTCATATGGTAATATGCTAGTTATTACGCATGGAAATGGCGTGCAAACTTATTATGCGCATTGCAGCAAATTATATGTGTCAGCAGGTACAGCGGTATCTCAAGGGCAAACAATAGCAGCAGTAGGTTCTACAGGTAACTCAACTGGTCCACATTTGCATTTAGAGGTAAGGGTAAATGGTGTTGCGTATAATCCACAGAACTATCTTTATTAAAAAATAAAATAAAATAAATAGAAAAAACAGATATAATTCTTTATATCTGTTTTTCTATTATTTAGATGCAAAGTATTTAATTCCTGTTGTGATAGCATTCCTTTTAAAAATAGCTTTTCCATATTCTAATAATTTATTTTCAAAGCTATTAGAGTAAGACAATGGAATTGAAAATTCTGCAGCTATAGAGTAAAATACTTTTGTATTTTTATAATTCATATTTATATTTTTTATTAATAAGTAGTAAATATTACGATATAAATATAAAGAAATATTTTTTGAAAAACTTTTAATATCAAAATCTTTCATCTTGCTTATGTATTCGCAAAAATTACAAAACTCTTCGAAATTTTTAAACTGATAAATTGCTTGTTCGTTAAAAAAGTTGGGAGTTTTTCTTTTTACGGTAAGTTTTTTTCTTAAAGAATCCGTTGAATTTTTGATATCTTGAGAACAGTATTTAGTTATTGTAAAAACTAAAATATCATCAGAAGAATAAAAGGCTTCAATCAATAATTTACACCCATCTGTATTAAAGCCTACTTCTTCTTTTGCCTTTTCTAGCAAATTTATAAAAAAGTTATGTTTCTCTAAAGCCTTTGTCATTAATAAATCAATATTTAAATTTTGAATGGCAAGATCAGAAGGATTAATAATGACACGTATTTTGTTTTCTGTTAATTTTTCTATTTTCATAAAGATAAAAACCTCCTTAAATGACTACTAATTATATTATACTACTATTATTATTATATTGAAATGTATAATTTTTGGTAATTAAATTTTTGATTTTATTACTATAACATATTGAATTCAACAATTCAACTAAAATCTTATAAAAGAATCAATAAAATGAAAAAATAATAGGAAGTACTTGAAAAATTTACTAATCCAAGATATAATAGCTTTGTGTCAAGAAAAATAAATAGCCGTAAGGAAAAAGAAAATTTTGGAGGGATAGAAATGGCAACAAAAGAGAAAAATATATGGATATTATTCATTTTTATTTTATCAGGACTCGTAATAGGAGGATTATTAGGAGAACTAGCTTCAAAGTTTGACTGGCTTTGGTGGCTTTCCTATTATCAAAGTTTTGGATTAGAAAATCCAATTGTGCTAGATTTAAGTGTTATGAAGATTACTTTTGCATTAATGTTTAAAATTAGCATATCAAGTATTATAGGTATGGTACTTGCAATATTTATCTATAAAAAAGTTTAAAATGAATGAAAAAGACAAAATAGGGGCAATTAAAAACGAAAGGAATGAAAATATTTTGTCAATTAAAATAAAAGAATTACCAGAATCAGAAAGACCGTATGAAAAATTGGAATTGTATGGCGAAAAGGCATTATCAAATGCAGAATTATTAGCTATTATCATCAAAACAGGAACGAGACAAGAAACTTCCGTTGAATTAGCACAAAGATTGTTAAAGTTGAATGATACAGAAACAGAAGATTTAAGTTATATAAAAATGCTAAGTCTTGAAGAATTAACTCAGATAAAAGGAATTGGTAAAGTAAAGGCAATGCAATTAAAGGCAGTTGGAGAGCTAGCAATTAGAATGTTTCAAACTTCAAATTACAAGAAAACAATAATTAAGCAACCACATGATTTAGCAAAAATATTGATGAGCGAACTTAAATTTGAAAAAAGTGAAAAGGTAAAATTGGTTATTTTAAATACAAAAAATGAAATTTTAAAAATTATGGAAATTGCAGTAGGGGGAACTAATTTTGCTAATGTTTCCATAAAGGACATTTTATCGGAGCCCATAAAAATGAGAGCACCTAAAATTATATTAGTTCATAATCATCCAAGCGGAGATTCAACCCCAAGTGAGCAAGATATAACTTTTACTGAGCAGTTATATGAAGTGAGCAGGTTAATGGAAATTGAATTAGTAGACCATCTTGTTATTGGAAATATGAATTATACTAGTATATTTTCAAAACTAGTTTCTTGATAAAAGGATTTAAGAAAGAGAGGAAAAAAAGAAAAATGAATTTTATGAAGTTTTTCAAACTAGGATCAAAGGATATAGGAATAGATTTAGGTACAGCTAATATTTTAGTAATATTAAAAGGAAAAGGGATTATTTTGAAAGAACCATCTGTTGTTGCAATTAATCGAAAAACAGGTGATATCATGGCAACAGGAAATGAAGCAAAAGAAATGCTTCGGGAGAACACCTGAGGAAATTAAAGCGGTAAGACCTTTAAAAGATGGAGTTATTGCTGACTTTACAGCAACACAACTTATGCTAAAAAATATTATTGAAAAAGTGGGAAGAAGGTATAATATAGGCAGACCAAGAGTAGTTGTAGGTGTGCCTTCTGGAATTACAGAAGTGGAAGAAAGGGCGGTAGAAGAATCAGTTTTACAAGCCGGTGCAAAAGAAGTTTATTTAGTTGAAGAACCTATGGCAGCTGCTATTGGAGCTTCATTAGATATAGGAGAACCAACTGGAAATATTATTGTTGATATAGGAGGAGGAACTACAGAAGTGGCTGTTATTTCTCTAGGTGGAATTGTAGTGAGCAATTCCTTAAGAATAGCAGGAGATGAGTTAGATGAGGACATTATAAATTATATTAAAAAAGAAATGAATTTAGCAATTGGACAAACCACTGCTGAGCAGATAAAAATGCAAATAGCATGTGCTATGCCATTGATGACAGAAATGTCAATGGAAGTAAGAGGAAGGGATTTAGGCAATGGGCTACCTAGAAATGTTGTAGTGACATCTGTTCAAATGGAAGAGGCTATAAAAGAGTCTATTAGTAAAATTATAGAAATTGTAAAAATAACATTAGAAAAAACACCGCCTGAATTAGCTTCTGACATTATGGAAAAAGGAATTGTTTTAGCAGGGGGAGGAGCTTTGATTAAGAACTTAGATAAACTATTAAGTAAGCAAACAGGTATGCCAGTTTATGTGGCAGAAGAACCATTAGAATGTGTAGTAAGAGGAGCTGGAAGAACATTAGACGATATTGAAAGACTAAAAAGAGTTCTTGTCAATGCAAGAAATAGAAAATAAGAAATAGGAGTAAAAAATGTATAGAAATAAAAGGAATGGGATAATCGGAATTACCGTAACAATTATAATATTAATTTTAGTTGTGATATTTTCAAATGGTGAGAAAAATACTAACTTTTTAGAAAATGCTACAACTAATTTAATTATGCCAATACAAAATGGTTTAGCATATTTAAAAAATAAGTTAAGTGGCAATAATGCATTTTTTACAGATATTAATTATTTAAAAGAAGAAAACGAGCAACTAAAAGAAAAAAATAGTGAATTGGAACAGGCATTAAGAGAATTAGAAAATATAAAAAATCAGAACGAAACATTAAAAGAATACATGAATTTAACGGAAAAGTATGGAGAATATAAAACGATTCCAGGATATGTTATTAATAAAGATATTAGTAATTATTCGAAAATAATTGTAATTAATATTGGTAAAAAAGATGGCGTAGAAGAAAATATGACAGTAATAGGAGATAAAGGACTTGTAGGACATGTTATCTCGGTAACAGATTCTTCTGCAAAAGTACAAACAATAATTGATACAGCAAGTTCTGTTAGTTGTTCTATGAGTACAACTAAAGATAGTATAGTATGCAAGGGGACCTTGGATGAAAAATCTGCTTTAAAAGCAATGTATATACCAACAGATGCCAATATCATTCAGGGAGATAGTATTGAAACATCTGGTTTAGGAGGTATTTATCCCAAAGGAATTCATATTGGAACTGTTAAAAAAGTGACGAATACACAAAACATGACGGATCGATATGCATTGGTTGAAACAGCAATAGATTTTGATAAGTTAGATACGGTTTTGGTTATTACAAATAAATAAAAAGGGAGGCATGAACGAATTGAAAAAGATAATGATTAATATTGCTTTAATTACAGTAGCACTTATTTTATATTATATACAATCAAACTTTTTTAGTTGGTTCAACATAGCAGGAATTATGCCAAATTTATTTGTTATTTTTGTATTGTTTATAGCTTTGTTTGCTAATCGAACAATAGGAACAATTTATGGTGTTGCGATAGGAATATTATTAGACTTTTTATTAGGAAATAAAATTGGAATATATGCAATAACTTTAGGAATAATAGGCTTTTTAGCAGGAATATTTGATAAAAACTTTTCTAAAGATAATAGAATGACAATTATATTCATGGTTTCAGGCTCTACTGTTATATTTGAGGTACTAAATTATTTATTAAATTATATTTTCTTATCTACCAATGTAGAAATCTTAAATTTTATTAAGATTTTACTAATAGAAGTTATCTATCACATTTTATTGACAATTATTTTATATCCACTTATTCAAAAATTTGGATATTTTATTGAAAATGAATATAAGGGAAATAAAATTTTAACAAGATATTTTTAAAATAATAAAATTCAAAGAAAGAAGGTAAAAGTTTGACAAGAAATTCGAAGAAAGTAAATGTAAATTTAAGGTTTAATAGTTTAACAGTCATTATTTATCTCATAGGAATTGTCTTGATTGTCAAACTATTTAGCCTTCAAATTGTTCATGGAGCAGAATATAGAGAACAATCCAATACTAGACTTGCAAGAGAAAGTATATTGGAAGCAGCAAGAGGAGCAATATTAGATAAAACAGGAGTACCTCTAGTAACTTCTAAAATGGGGTTTTCTTTAGAAATGTATAAAAGTAAAGTGGATACTGATACCTTAAATCAAGATATCTTAAATATGATTGGTGTTTTAGAAAAATACAACATATCGTATGTAGATTCTTTTCCTATTACGATTTATCCATTTGAATTTAAAATTTCTGATGAAACATTACAAAAATGGAAGAAGTCTAATAATTTAGATGAAAATATAACAGCAGAACAAGCTTTCTACAAATTTATAGACAAATATAAAATAAAAAATACAAATAATATAGAAGAAGTTAGAAAAATAATTGCGATTCGATATGAATTATCTGAAAAAGGATATAGTAGCACAAAATCTGTAACCATTGCAAAGGATATGCCAAGAGAAGCAGTAGCAGAATTTAGTGAAAGTTCAGAAAAGTTTGCAGGAATTAATATAGTTGTTCAACCAGTTAGAGAATATACATCAGGAAATTTAGCATCTCATATTTTGGGATATGCTTCACAAATTAATTCAGAAGAGTATGAAACTAGAAAAAATACATATGGCCAGAATGATATTATAGGAAAAACAGGAATTGAATATGTATTTGAAGAATATCTAAAAGGTAAAAATGGTACAAAACAAATAGATATGAATGTAGATGGAAGTACAACTGCAGAATATATTTCTGAAGATGCTATTGCAGGATCAGATATAGTACTTACTATTGATGCAAATCTTCAGAAAGTAACGGAAGATGCATTGGCATCGAATATACAAAAAATAGCAAGTGGTGGATTTGGAAAAGCTTATGATGCAAAAGCAGGGGCTTGTCTGGTTATGAATGTAAATAGTGGAGAAATTCTTGCAATGGCAAGCTATCCAGATTATAACCCAGCAGATTTTGTTGGAGGAATTAGTCAAGAAGCATGGAATAATTATACGAATAATGAGGCAAAGCCGTTAGTAGATAAAGCAATACAAAATTCTTATTCACCAGGATCTACGTATAAAATGGTAACAGCAATAGCAGGATTAGAATCTGGTGTCATTAATTTAAATACGACTATTAATGATACGGGAGTTTATACAAAATATAGAGATTATCAGCCAAAATGTTGGTATTATACAGATTATCATAGAGGACACGGATATCTAAATGTATCCGGAGCTATTGAAAAATCTTGTAACTATTTTTTCTATGAAACATCGGATAGAATGGGAATAGATACTTTGGCAAGATTTGCTAAGTATTTTGGATTAGGTAGTAAAACAGGGGTAGAACTACAAGGAGAAACCACAGGAGTGGTATCCAGTAAAGAATCTAAACAGAAACTTCATAATAATGAGAGTTGGAGTGCAGGAGATACTCTTCAATCTGCAATTGGTCAGTACGATAATGAATTTTCGCCGATACAAATGGCGAGGTATATTAGTATGCTTGCTAATGGTGGTCATAAAATAGATCCTACTATTATAAAAACAATTAGAAATTCAGATGGAACAGAGGTCTCTAAAGAAGAAATTAATAAATTTGTAAATAACAAATTAGCGCTAGAAGAAGATAATTCTGAAAATATGGAGATTAATCAAGAAAATTTAGATGCTGTATTAGAAGGCATGCGATCAGTTACAAGTGATTCTGGAGGAACAGCTTACGTAAGATTCAAAGATTTTAACATTAGTGTAGGAGGAAAAACAGGATCAGCTGAAGCACCAGGAAACAAAGTACATGCATGGTTTGTAGGATTTGCACCATTTGAAAATCCAGAGATTGCAATTGTTGTTATGGTAGAAAATGGTGGACATGGAAATTATACAGCGGAAGTAGTGAGAGATATTATGGAAGAATATTTTGGAATGAATACTCAAAATGTAGAAGAAGATATGAGTGCTACCCCATATATTCAAATAGTAAATTAAAATAAGAAAACAAATATGGTAAAGAAAGGGATGTAAAAATGAAAAGGAATAGCGTGAGTATTAATTTAAAAAAAGATCAAATTTTAATTAAAATAGATGAAAAGTCAGAGCAAACTGAAATTATAGGAGCATTAAGAAAAAAACTTCCAGAATTAAAGAAATTATATAAGGAAGAAAAAACGCCTATTAAAGTAACAGGAAAAATATTAAAGAATAAAGAAATAGATGAGATTCAAGCTTTAATTAAAGACAAAATTAATGTTGAGGTCGACTTTGATATGCCAAAAAGCTTAGGTTTACATAGTATCAAAAAAACTTTTAAAAGAGAAATTGCTGTATCTGAAACAAAATTTCACAAAGGTTCTCTTCGATCAGGACAGAAAATAGAAGCAGAAGGAAGCATTGTAATAATTGGAGATGTCAATTCTGGAGCAGAAATTATGGCATCTGATAATATTGTTGTTTTAGGAACACTTCGAGGCTTAGCACATGCTGGAGCAAAAGGGAATAAACAAGCTGTAGTCGCAGCAGGTTTGTTTGATGCTGTACAAATCAGAATTGCTAACATTGTAAAAGAAATTAATAGAGAAGAAGAACCGATGCATAAACAAGCTTATATTAGTGTTGTAGAAGATCAGATTATTATTGAATAAATATTCTTTAAGTTAAAAGTAATAAAATTAAAGACAAGAATAACATTTGATCTTGTACGCCTTCTTTATAAAGAAAAAATAATAATCCAATTATAATAAGATCATCTAAATACAACTGAACTCCCAATATTTCTAAAACAGGATCTTCTAAATTCGTATGGAAAAATGGATTGGTAAAATGTATTGGACCAAAAGAGTTATATTTAGAGGATCTTTTTTTGTTTTCTATATTTTCTTCTTGTTTTTGCTCTTCTTTTACAGAATTGCTATCATTTTTTTTTATTTTTTGTGAGAAATTTACTTTGTTATAATTGGGATGATAAGAGTAGTAATAATTAGGATATGGAAATCTAAAAAAAGGAAAATTAGGCATTTGGATTCTCCTTATTATCTTTTTTTAGTAAATCAGCAATTTTAGCAACATTTAATAAATTAGCATATTGATCTAACTTTTCTTTTCGATCTTCTCTTAAATAAGGTTTTAAAGAATATAGAAGATTTGTTCTAGGATCATTTTTGTCATTCATTTTCTCCATAATGGATTTCATCTTTAAAATCGTATTCATATCAATATTACTAAAATCAAAAGAATTATTATTTGAAACATTTTGTCTGGCTTCTGAATTAATTTTTGAACGAGATTCTTGTTCTTTTTTTTCATTCGAATTTTGGTTAGAAGAGCTATTGTTTTGCATCATAGAAGAAAAATTTTGTATCATTTCAGGGGGGATTTGAGATATTACATCATTAAAATCCCCTTTATTTATCATATTTTTTAATTTATTAATGGTATTTTCATCTAAATTAAAATCACTCAAAAATATCACCTCTAAAATAAATATATTCATAATTCATGATATTATATGCAAGATGAATATGACATGTTTTAAAAATGTAATAAAAATAATATGGATTTGTAATATTCGTATTTTTTATTTTGAGATAAAGCTTCCGTAAGTTAAAAATGCAGAGTAAAATACAAAAAAATAAAATTAACATAAAAAGTGTCAAAAAATATGGAAATCTATTGAAAAAATTGGAAAAAAGAGTTATAATATTAAACAGAGGTATTATAATCAAAGGAGGATGACTATGAA
Organism: uncultured Clostridia bacterium; assembly: GCA_947631335.1. Taxonomy (GTDB): domain Bacteria; phylum Bacillota; class Clostridia; order TANB77; family CAG-508; genus CAG-269. The sequence goes on along the minus strand of CANRKZ010000011.1, from coordinate 6,705 downwards.
AAATAGAATATTAAAAATCGTAACGGTAATATTATTGTTAGCAACATTAATTGTGACTAACTTTATTTACGTTGGAGTAAGTATTGTAAGTTATGCAGCAAGTAATATTACAACAAATCATCAAAATGTAGAGTTTGATGCACAAATAAAAGAAGGAAATATCTTATCTTTATTTGTAAATGTTAGGAAAGAAGGATATTTTAACGGAGAAATTACTTTAGAAAATAGTAATTTTAGTTTTGTAACAGATCAAAGTAATTCCTATATAAATAAACTAGAAAAAAATAAAATTAAATTAAATCAATTGAATGCTGGAACAACAGCACAAATTGATTTAAAAATAGAGCCTGTAAATGAAGAAATATTTAAGATAGACCTATTAAATACGGTAAGCAAATTAAATATAACAGGTATCTATCGTGATAGTACTCAAAAAGATATTAATATTAAAACTTCAAGAGAAGTAAAATACCAATACTTTGAAAATAGTAAGGATGAGAACATAGAAAATACAGCAGAAGTAATCACTAATAAAGTTATGAAAGTAGCAGGAGAAGATAAAAGAGTTATACAATTAAAGATGAATTTAGGATTAAAAGAAAATAATTATCCAATAAAGGAAATTAATTCTACTATAACAATACCAACGCCAGAAGATAGTAAACCAACAATTATAGGAAAAGTAAATTATAACACAATGAAGAATTTTACTTATAATTACGATGGAAAAAATACAGTAGAATTAAAATTTGTAAATGAACCAAATGAAGAAAATAAAATACTATGGAAAAAACAAGGAAATGAGAAAGTTATAATAACATTAATTTATGATAAAAATGTAGTATTCGATAATACAGAAATCCTACATAAAGAAAAGATAACATTGTACAATGAAAAAGAATTAACGTTATCCAATAAATTAGTATTAGATAATCAAGAAAAGGAAGAAATAATTAGTATAAATACGAACAGTACAGAAAATTCAATATATAAAGGAAAATTATATGCTGGAATTGATAGACAATATGAGAGTAAAACCAATATAGCTGTTAATTTAGCAAATGCAGAGCAATATATAGATATAAAAGAAGAAGAGACAAAATATTTAGCAAATGAACAAGAAACATCTGCAAATGTGATATTTAATAAAACAACAATAAATAAAGATACATTTAACAAAATATTTGGAGAAAATGGACAAATAGTAATATCAAATGAAAATGGAGAAATCTTATCAATCATAGATGCTAATACCCAAGCTGATGAAAATAATAATATAATAGTTGATTACACAGGAAAAGAACCAAAAGTATTACAAATAAAAACAACAACACCTATTGCAGAAGGGGATTTGGAAATTACTCAAACAAAGACAATAAAAGCACAAGATAAGCAAATTGTTCAAACAGCAACAGTATTAACTACAAAAACTTCTTATGAATATGGTGTAGATATGCCAAAAGAGACATCAGAAAATATACAATTAGAAGATACAAAAACAGAGGCAACTTTATTAGTTGATAAAGAAACATTATCCACAGTAGTAGAAAATACTGTGGAAATGAAAGCGACATTAAGAGGAAATTATGAACAATATAATTTGTATAAAAATCCAAGTATTACATTTGAATTACCAGAAGATGTAGAAAGTATAATAATAAATAATATCAATTTAATATATGAAAATGAATTAAAAATAAAAAATTATGAAGTAAATAATAAAACAGTGACAGTATACTTAGAAGGAGAACAGACACAGTATAAAGATATAAGTATAGAAGGAGCTGTTATTGTAGTAAATGCTAATATTGTTGTAAATAAAAAAGCTGCAACCAAAGATTCAAATATTATAATGACAGTACATAATGAAAATAATTCAATAACAGATTCAAAAAATATAAAGATAGTTGCACCAAAAGATGTTACAGCAATTAACAACATAAAAGAATTAAATGTTGAAACTATTGGTCAAGAAGAAATAAAAGAAGTAACACTTGAAAGAGGAAAAGAAGCAAAACAATTAGAAGCAAATATTGAAGTAATAAATAATAATGAAAATGCAATAGGAAATGTAAAGATAGTAGGTACATTTCCAACAAAAAATACTAAAAACAATATAGATACTGAAATTATAGAAGGAATTCATTTGGATGGAATAGAAGGGGCAAAAGTATATTACACAGAAAAAGAAGAAGCAACGGAAGATATACAAAATGAATCAAATGGCTGGACAGAGGGAATAACAAATGCGACAAATGTAAAAAAATATCTAATTGAAGTACCAGCTATGGATAGCCAATCCTCTATAAAGGGAACTTATAAAATGAAAGTTCCAGAATTACTAGAATATAATCAATTAGCTGAAGAAGGATATACAACAAAATATACAAATTTATTAACAAACGTTGAAAGTAAGATGGATGCTACTACTATAAAATTAGGAACAGGAGTAGGCCCAATATTAGAATCAAAACTAACTCCAATAGTAGGTACAAGTCAAGTATCCAATAACGGAACTGTAAAAAATGGAGAAGTAATTAAATATAAAGTAGAAGTATCTAATACAGGAAGCGAAGAAATAACAAATGTTGCAGTAAGAGGAGAAGTACCAGAAGGAACAACTTTAGTCGTACCACAAGATAATTATGAATATACAGGATCTTCTTATTACAAAGAACTACCAGATAAAGTTTATGAAGCTAATATAGATAAAATAGGAGTAGGAGATGTTATTTCAAAAGAATATGAAGTAAGAGTAAATACTGGAGTAGAATCTGGAACAAAAATATTAAATGCAACACAAATCAAATATGGAGATGTCATAAAACAATCAAATGAATCACAATTAGTTACAGAAAATGGTGATTTGAGAGTTAGTGTAAAAAGAGTAACTGACAGAACAGTTGATTTATATGAAACAAGTGTAGTTAAATATTTTGCTATTATAGAAAATGTATCAAACAGAAATCAAGATAATATAACAGTTAAAACAAAATTTTCAGATCCTTTAGAAGTAACAAGATTAACACTAATTACTGGAATGGAATCAAAAGAAGTTTCAGATGACGAAATTTATAGAAGTGGAAATGGAGACACACAGACAGAAATAAGAGATATTGGAGAATCAGAATTAACTAACACAAATTCAGATGAAAATATTCAGTCAGAAGAATTAGAATATAAAGAAGATGTTAATATTGGTTCATTAGCAGCAGGAGAAGTAAAAGTATTAAGTTATGATATGATTATTAATAAAACAGGTAATTCAGGCAATATTAGTTTTTGTACAACTGCTAAGGAAGGAAATGATGAATATAGATCAAACATCATAACGGATAATGTTATAAAAGCAGATATTTCTTTAAATATGACTACCAATACACAAAGTCAATATGTGAAAGCAGGAGATACTATAGGATATGTTATTACTGTAAAGAACAATGGAACGCAAAGAATTGAAGGACTAAAAATAAAAGATGTGATACCATCTAGTTTAACAGTAAATAAAGTATACTTTGATGAAGAAGAAATTGAACAATTAAGAGAAGTAAACGATATAGAAATTTCTTGTAGTATAGCGGCACAATCTGAAGCTACTATAGCAATTGAAACAGTAGTTAACTATTCAGCAGGAAGAACGCAGGCAGAGCCAATTACGAATGTAGCTTATGCAGAAATGTTAACAGAAAGAATAGCAACAACTTCAGAAATTAATCATGTTATTGAGGCTAATAAAGAGGAAACTGATGATAATCAAGAAGATACTATGGATGATACAGATATTGCAGACGGAAGCCAAATGATAACAGGTATTGCTTGGTTTGATGTTAATGCAAATGGAAAGAAAGATGATAATGAAGAGCTATTAAGCAATGTAAAAGTGCATTTACTAAATACAAAAACAAATAATTTAGTAAAAAATAGCAATGGAAGTGTACTAGAAGCAAGTACGAATGAGAATGGATTATATGTGTTAGATCATATAAGAAGTGGCAAATATATTGTAATATTTGAGTATGAAAATACAAGATTTGCCTTAACTAGATATAAAGCAGAAAATGTAGAAGAAGCTAAGAATTCAGATGCTATGACAAATGAATTAACCATAGAAGGTCAAAAACAACAAGTAGCATCTACGGATATTCTTGAAATTAGTCAGGAAAATATTTCTAATATCAATATTGGTTTAATTGAATTAAAAGACTTTAGTTTCAGATTAGATAAATATATTAATAGAATATTAATTCAAGATTCAACAGGCACAACTATTAAAGAATATACAGATGCAACTGTTGCAAAAGCAGAATTAGATGCTAAAAAGGTAAATGGAGCGAATGTTATTATCGAATATAAACTAAGAGTAACGAACATTGGAGAAATCGATGGATATGTAAAGAAAATAGTAGACTATATACCAAATGATCTAAAATTTAGTTCAGAATTAAATAAAGATTGGTATCAAACAGCAGAAGGATTATATAACATTAGTTTAGCGAACGAAAAGATAGTAGCAGGGGAATCAAAAGAAGTAATGTTAACTTTAACAAAGGCTATGACAGAAGATAATACAGGTTTAATTAACAATACGGCTGAAATTGCAGAAAGCTATAATGAATTAGGAATTGCAGATAGTAAATCAACTCCAGGAAATAAAGCACAAGGGGAAAGTGATTATGGTTCAGCAGATGCGATTTTAAGTTTAAAGACAGGTGGAGAAGTTTATATAGTAATTACAATTGCAGTAGTTGTAATTCTAGGAGTAATTGCATTTGTAGTAATAAGAAAAAAAATATTAAAGGGTGAAAATTAATAGAAAGGAGGGAAAAAAATGAGTGTAATAAAGAAAATAGCAAAGATTATATTAATATCACTTTTAACAATATTTGGAGCATACAGTATGTCAGAGGCATATTATGTAGGTCAAACCTTAACCGTGACATATAATCAATATGCAAGTAGTAGTAATATCTTTTGTACAGAACATGGGCAAGCTCTAACAACTAATAATGACTACAAGATTATATCTAATGTAAAAATTGAAGGAACCAATTCAACGGATCATACAGGGAAAACAATAGATAATAAGAGTAATGCAAAACTTGCCTATATCTTATCAGCGGATAATGGTTCTAATAAAGATAATGGACCAGTGGCCAACGAAATATGGAATTATGGATATACATGGATGAAAAATGTAGGACAATACCATAAAGGAATATCTTTAGGATTTATGAGTGCTGTTAAAGGAAAAAATAACCAAACAACAACACAATTAGATCAAGAATCTACTCAATATGCAAATACTATTTCAAGTGGAAAGAATGTAACAGATAATACAAAAAAGGACAAGATAAAAGTAGAAGCATATAATAAAGATGGAAAAGAATATGTAAGAGTGGGACCATTTAATTGGAAATTTGGTGGAAAATTAACAGAAGTGTCTGTTTATGATCAAAATAATAGTTCTATATCAGGGGTATTATATAGTAGTTATACTGGTAATAATCAAAAATGGATTAATATAGGAGATATCAAATCAGGTACTGAATTTTATATTTCAATACCATCTAATAAAGGAGTATCTAAAATTACAAAAATTTCAGGAAAGATGCAAGTAGATACAAAAGCTGTTAATATATGGTTTCTACAATCTACAACTCAATATAAACAGAATTTAATAATAAGAGAACCATATAATGCTACACAAGATACAGAATTATCATTTAACTATAATATTTCTATACTAGGAAATTTAAACGTTATAAAAGTAAATAAAGATAATACAGCAATAAAATTACAAGGAGTAGGATTTTACATTCAAAATAAAGATACTGGGAAATATGTAAAAAGAGCAAAAAGTGGAAAGATATCTTATGTAGATACAAGAAATGAAGCAACAGAATTTGTAACAGATAAAAAAGGTCAAATTTTAATAAAGAATTTAATTGTCGGAACCTATGTAGCTTATGAAACAAAAAATCCAAATTATGGATATGAAATTATAAATGAAGGAAAAGAAAAGAAAGTTACGGTAGATAAAACAGCAAAACTTCAGATTCCAAATAAACAAAAATATATAAAACTTTCAGGTTATGTATGGCTAGATAAAATTTCTGGAAAGCAATCGAATCGAAATAATTTATACAAAGATAATGATTTTGATTCAGATGATAAATTATTAGAAGGTATTACAGTAAGATTAAAAGATAAATCTGGAAAAACTGTAAAAGAAGCTAAAACATCAAAAAAAGGAGCATACTTATTTACAGATGTTCTGATTGAAAAATTAGAAGATTATTACATAGAATTTGAATATGATGGATTAACTTACACAAATGTTGTACCACATATTAATAAAAATAATGGTTCTAAAGCTATAGAAAGTGAAACAATAAGAGATAATTTCAATAAAGATTTCTCAATAGTAGAAGGAAAAACAAGCAATACAGGTATAACAAGAGATAGTAGTGGAAATGAAAAATATACATTATCTTATAATATAGATTCAAATAATCATAATGCTACACTTGATAAGACAAAAGCAAATTATTCTATCACATCTAAAACAAGTGAGGCAGGATATAGTATAAAGAAACAATATAGGCCTGGAGAAATAGAAATTAAAAATATAAATTTAGGATTATATGAAAGAGAACAACCAGATATAGCATTAGTTAAAGATTTATATAGTGTAGATGTTGCAAT
>CANRKZ010000010.1 GCA_947631335.1 uncultured Clostridia bacterium | reverse complement strand
GGTGGAAGATGGGACTCGAACCCACGGTCTCCAGTGCCACAAACTGGCGCGTTAACCAACTACGCTACATCCACCATTGTTTACGTGCACTTAAACCATCGAGCACATTAATTATTATAACCAATTTCCACCCTATTTGTCAACTACTTTTTTTATTTTTTTATATTATTCTGTCGTAGTATAATTATTTGGATCAATTCCATATTGTTGATACATCCATGTCGTATAATCAAAAGGTGTTAAAGTTTCTGGTAAGCCATAATCAATTCCATTGGTTTCTACTCTAATAGTATTAATTTTAACTGGATTGACTGGTGTACTAACTTCTGCGTTTTCTGTTTCTTGGCCATTATCCGCTGCTTTTACTTCTACTTGTTCTATTTTGTGAACTATATCCATACCTTCTATTACTTTTCCAAAAGATGTATAATAACCATTTAAAGATGTATTATTTTTTGTCATAATAAAGAACTGAGAACTTCCTGAGTTATAAGATTCTTCTTTTAAAGAAGATGAATATTGTGTATAATCATTTCTTGCCATACCAATAACGCCTTCTTCAAATTTTAATTTATTATCTATTCCGTTTGCAATAAATTCTCCTTTAATGGAATATTGCTCATCTTCTCCACCATCTTTTAAGTCTGAAATGTTAGCAGAACCACTTCCTGTGCCCTCTTTATCTCCACCTTGAATCATAAAGTCTTTTACTATTCTATGAAAAGTTAGTCCGTCATAAAAACTTCTATTAGCAAGTGTTATAAAATTTGCAACTGTTTCAGGTGCTAAATCTGGATATAATTCTACCTTTATTGTTCCAAAATTTTCTACTTCTATTGTTGCAACTGGATTTTTCACCTCCATTGTTGCATTCTTATAGTATCCAAAAGCTATTACTCCTATTAATAGAATTACTAAAATTAGTGCTATAACCCATATAATATTTTTCGTTTTCTTCATTTTTTATTCTTCCTTTCTTAAATTAAATTATCAAAAATAAATTGTTCTTGCATTCTTTTTAAAGATTGTTTAATTGTCCCTGCTCTTACCTCTCCAATGCCATCTACTTCGTCTAAACTCTCAATATCAGCTGCTAGTATATGCTGAAAAGATTTAAAAGAATCTACTAAATTTTCTACTATATTGGATGGCATTCTCGGTATCTTGTTCAAAATTCGATATCCTTTTGTATAAACAGCTACTTCTTCATAATTATCAAAATTTTCATATCCTAATAATTTGGCAATAATTGATTCTTTTGATAAATCTTCATAGCTTAATTCTTCTAAGCATTCTATAATTTCTTCCGGAGTTTTCTTTTTTCTACTTGGTACCCTATAATCCTTTATAATTAGCAATTCTTCTTTTTCAAGTCCTCCAATTAATTCTTCTAATTGCATTTTTACAAGTCTACCATCATCACCTAATTCATAAATTTGTCTTTGGATCTCTTCTACAATTTTCATTACCATTTCTGCTCTTTGAATTGCTACAATAACATTTTGTAAAGTTACAATATCATTAAATTCATATTCATTTAAAATACTTAGTTTATTGTCAAAGACTTTTTTATATTTTTCAAGTGTTTGTATTGCTTGATTTGCCTTATTTAATACAGCATTTGTATCTTCTAATATATACCTGTCATTTCCTTTAAATACTGTTATTATATTTCTTCTTTGTGATATACTAATCACTAATTCCCCTGTTTGCTTCGCTGTTCTTTCAGCTGTTCTATGTCTTGTCCCTGTTTCTAAGGTCATAATTTCGTAAGATGGTATCAATTGAGCATTCGCATACAAGATTTTTTTCAGATCTCCACTTAGCACAATTGCTCCATCCATTTTAGCAAGTTCATATAATTTAGATGATGAATAGTCTTCATTTATAATAAATCCACCGTCTACTATTTCTTTTAATACCTCGTTATTATCTGTTATTAATAATAAAGCTCCTGTTCTTGCTCTTAAAATATTTTCTAATCCATCTCGTATTGGAGTTCCTGGTGCAATTAGTTTTAAAATTTCTGTAATATTATCCTCTTTGCCTTTTCTCAATACTAATTCTCCCTTCTGTTTAAGTTATTTTATCCCAACCTTTTTCATCGCATCATTAATGTCCTTAGTGCCTATTATATCTAATTTATATTTATCTTTCAAGTCCTTTTTATTACTTTCTGGAATGATGCAACTTTTAAATCCTAACTTTTCTGCTTCCTTCAATCTTTTTTCTATTAAGTTAATCCTTCTGACTTCTCCTGTCAGTCCAACTTCACCTATAATAATCATATCTTTTGGAATGGGTATATTTTTAAAACTAGATGCCGTTACTAGCATAATTCCTAAATCAATAGATGGTTCATTAATTTTTAATCCTCCTACTACATTTAAATATACATCTTGTGATCCAAGCATTAAACCTGCTTTTTTCTCTAACACTGCCATTAACAAAGCGAGTCTATTATAATCTATTCCATTAGCAGTTCTTTTTGGATAGCCAAATATTGTTTGTGATGTTAAGGCTTGTAACTCAACTAAAATCGGTCTTGTTCCCTCCATACTAGATACAATACAAGATCCTGCTGGATTATCTTCTCTTTCTGATATTAATATATCCGATGGATTGGTAATCTCACACATTCCCTTTTCTTGCATTTCAAACATACCAATTTCATTTGTTGAACCAAATCTGTTTTTGACTCCTCTTAAAATTCGATACGAAAAATATCGTTCTCCTTCTAAATATAAGACTGTATCTACCATATGTTCTAAAACTCTTGGCCCTGCTATATTTCCTTCCTTAGTAACATGTCCTATAATAATAGTTGTAATCGCCTTTGATTTACAAATTCGCATAACTTGTGCAGTGATTTCTCTTACTTGACTAACACTTCCAGCCGCTGCTGTTAATTCATCTGAATACATAGTTTGTATCGAATCAATAATAACTAATTTAGGATTTACATTGATAATTGCTTGATTTACAATATCGATATCCGTTTCTCCTAAAAATAAAATATCTTCATTATTGATCCCCAATCGATCTGCTCTTAGTTTTATCTGTTCAGCAGATTCTTCTCCTGAAACATATAATACTTTCCCATCACCTTTTATTTTATCACAAATCTGTAGGATAAGAGTAGATTTTCCAATTCCAGGTTCTCCACCTAGTAATACTAAGGAACCTTTTACTAAACCTCCTCCCAGAACTCTATCCAGTTCCTGAAAGCCTGTATGAATTCTTAATGTTTCTTTTGCTTCATAGGAATTTAAAGTTTGAGGAACTATTATTGCTTTTTCTATTTTATCTTTCTTCTTACCTTCTACTATTTTTTGTTCATAAAAAGTATTCCAACTATTACATGCAGGACATTTTCCTAGCCACTTACTAGACTCATTTCCACACTCACTACAAACAAAAATAGTTTTACTTTTTGCCATATCTTATTAGGAGCGTTTCCAAAAGGATAAAATATCCATTTTTGATATCACTCCATCCTCCTTTCTTTTTTCTACCCTATTATTACTTTTTTATATTTATTTTTATATACATTTCTGCTGTATTTTCTTCTCTATAACACAAAAAGTATAGCACATATTTCTTAATTGTGCTATACTTTTATTTTAATTTACCTAAAATTTACAATTAAAAATAAAGACATGTTTTAAGCTTGGTTTTTCTTTTTTCCAAATGTTATTTCTTGGAATAAAAAATCGTGTACTTTTTGCCAAGTTATCTCTTGATGTAAAAACTCATTTATTTCATCTTCAATTTTTTGTTGATAAGGTGTTAATTCTACTTTTATTTCTTTATTCCAATCAATTTCTTGTAACCAGAAATTTTTAAATTTATTCCAGAATCCTGTTTTTACTGGTAAATTATTATTTCTGATTGTTCCTGCATTTTGAAAATTTTCTTCCTCTTTTGTTGAATTATTATTAAATTCTACCCCTCCAAAAACGCCTGATACCTTGTTTTCTTCTCCTAAATCTGCCATTCCTATTTCCTCCTTTGTATTTATTCACAATGTTACTTTAGTTATACTATATTTTTCCATGATATTCAAGCTATTCTACTGTTTTTTATATTAAATATTTGTTACGTATTTATTACATTTTTATTACATTGTTATATTTCTACTAAAAGATAATCCTTTCTAGCACAAGTACATTTCACTTCTATTATCTCATTTTCAATTCCATGTGCTTTTACTTGTTCTTCTGGCAAATATGCTAGTAGATAATTTTGAGTATGTCCCTTATAAACTCCATCTTTTTTTTCTTCAAATAATACTTCTACCTTTTTTCCTAAATAACTTTTATGATACTTTTCTTCAATCTGATTGGATAATTCTATTAATTTCTGACTTCTTTCTTCTTTTTTATTTCCATCGATTTGTTCTTTCATTTTGGCTGCTTTTGTTCCTTTTCGTGGAGAATACTTGAATACATGCATTTTGTAAAATTCTATATTTTTTAAGAACTCATATGTTTTAGAAAATTCTTCTTCCGTTTCTCCAGGAAATCCAACAATAATATCTGTTGTCAATATGACATCTTTATAATATTTTCTCAAAATATTTACAATATTTATAAACTGACTGGTTGTATATCTTCGATTCATTCTTTCTAAAGTTTCATCACATCCACTTTGTAAAGATAAATGGAAATGATGGCATACTTTTTTTAATTTTATAAGTCTTTTCATGAATTCTTCGTTAATTAATAAAGGCTCTATAGACCCTAATCGAATTCTTTCAATTCCTTCTATTTGATTTATTTCTTCCAATAAATCAATCAATTGATATTCCTGTTTAAAATCTTTTCCATAGGAGGCTACATGAATTCCAGTTATAACAATTTCTTTGATTCCTTGCTTTACAATCTCTTTTATTTCTAATAAGATACTTTCTGGTCTTCTGCTCCTTACTCTTCCTCGTGCATAGGGAATAATACAATATGAACAAAATCTGTCACATCCATCTTGTATTTTAATAACAGCTCTTGTCTTTTCTGTATAAGTAACTTCTCCAAAATCAACAAACTTTGTTTGTCTCATAACATCTTCTATTTCAATTTGTTTGTTTTGTTTTTTTCTATATTCTTCTATATATTTTACAATATCTTTTTTTTCGTTATTTCCTAAAATTAAATCAATTTCTTGTATTTTTTCTAATTCTTTTTTAGCTACTTGTACATAACATCCACATGCAACAACAATTGCTTGTGGATTACATTGTCTTACTCTTCGAAGCATTTGTCTTGACTTTCTATCTGACATATTGGTAACTGTACAAGTATTAATTATGTATATATCTGCTTTTTCGTTTGGTTCTACTACTTGATATCCACTTTTTATAAACTGCTGTATCATCCCATTTGTTTCATATTGATTCACTTTGCATCCTAGTGTAATAAAAGCTACTTTTTTCATTCCTATCTTTTCCATATTTTCTCTTTTCTTTCAATTATTTATTTTTAAAATAAACAATGTCGCATGAGAAACGATTCCCAATGCGACATTATTTTATCTTCTTGTCTTTCCTTCTAAAGCATCTAAGTTATCGAGTGCTTTTCCTGTTCCTAAAGCCACACAAGATACGGTATCTTGGGCTATCATAACATTAATTCCAGTTTTTTCTTGCAACAATTTGTCTAATCCATCTAACAGGCATCCTCCACCTGTCATATAAATTCCTTTATCACTAATGTCTGCTGCTAATTCTGGTGGTGTTCTTTCTAATACAGAATGAACAGAATCTACTATCATCATAGCTGGTTCTATTAATGCTTCTAGCATTTCACTTGAACGTATAGTAAGTGTTCTAGGAAGTCCTGTTCCTAAATCTCTTCCTCTTATTTCCATTTCTGTATCTTGTATTTTTGGAAATACACATCCAATATTAACTTTTAATTCTTCTGCCGTTCTTTCCCCAATGATAACATTATGTTTTTTCTTAATATATTTTACAATATACTCATCAAATTTATCTCCTGCTACTTTTAGTGAAGTACTTACAACGGATCCTCCTAATGAAATAACTGCTATATCTGTTGTTCCTCCTCCAATATCTACTACCATATTTCCACATGGTTTTGAAATATCGATTCCTGCGCCAATTGCTGCTGCTATGGGTTCTTCAATTAAATATACTTTCCTTGCTCCCGCCTGTGAAGCAGCATCTATGACTGCTTTTTTCTCTACTTCTGTTACTTGAGAGGGAATACATATCATAATTCTTGGTGCAAATATGAATTTTCCACATACTTTATTAATAAAATGTTTTAACATTTTTTCTGTTACCGTATAATTTGATATTACACCATCTCTTAGAGGTCTCGTTGCTATAATATTTCCTGGTGTTCTTCCGAAGCATTCTTCTTGCTTCTTGTCCTACTGCCAACACATCTCCTGTATTATTATCTACGGCAACAACAGATGGTTCTCTTAGTACAATTCCTTTTCCTTTTACATAAGCAATTACAGTTGCTGTTCCTAAATCAATACCAATATCTTGTCCTAACCCCATTTTAAACATGTTTAATTTTCCTCACAATCTATTTTTATTTCTCTTTTATTACAAATTCATTACAATTATATTACAACCATAATAATTTATCAACCCTTTTCATTGAATTTTTTTATTTTTTATATTATAATAGGTAATATTAAACTAGTTTTAATATTTAAATTGTATTAACATTTTTTATTAATAACTTCATAAAAAGGAGAAATTATGGGAATTTATAAATTTATTTCTAAAAGTGAAAAGGATACTAAAGATTTTGCAAAAAAACTAGCATCTAAATTGACCTCTAATAGTGTTATTGTGCTAACTGGTGAATTGGGATCTGGTAAAACTAAATTTGTAGAAGGTTTCTTATCCTATTTTAATTTAGAAAAAGAAATTTCTAGTCCTACTTTTAACATTGTAAATGAATATAAAAAAGAAAATATTAATATTTATCATTTTGATGTTTATCGATTGGAAGACTCTTCTGAATTTTATGAGATTGGTGGAGAAGAATATTTTGAAAAAGGTATTTGTTTAATTGAATGGGGTGAATTAATCGAAGATGTCCTACCTGAAAATTATATCCATATTACTTTTTCCAAAGACTCTTTAAATGAAGAAATTAGAATTTTAAATGTCACTTCAAAGGAGGTTTTATTTTGAAGATATTAAGTATTGATACGACAAGTAATATTTGCGGTGTTTCTATTTTAGAAAACACTAAACTAATTTGTAGTCTAGATACAAATACAGGAAGAACACATTCTGAAAATTTAATGCCAATGATTAAAGAAGCTTTCACAAAAAGTAATTTAACTCTACAAGATATTAATTTAATTACTTGTGATATTGGTCCTGGTTCTTTTACTGGAATTCGAATTGGAGTTTCCACTGCAAAAGCTTTTGGTGATAGTCTAAATATACCTTGTATAGGTATTAATTCGTTAGAAGTTTTAGCTTATAATATTAAAGATGATATTCAGGAAAATGAATTTATTTGTAGCATAATAGATTGTAAAAATGATAATTGTTATTTTGCTTTCTATGAGAAGAAAAATAGTGTTCTAGAAAACTTAATAGAACCGCAAGCAGAAAGTATAGAAACTTGTCTTGCTATTCTAAAAAGTTATTGCGAAGATACTTTAGAAAATCCATCTCTTTATTTTGTTGGTGATGGTTCAGATATTTATAAAACGGCTATACAAAAAGTTTATAAACATGCAAATTTTGCTGCCAATGATTCTAATCTTATAAATTCTTATTCTTTAGGAATTGCAGGATTTGATAACTATAAATCTAGGGCTAATACTAAGGAAGTTTTACCTTTATATTTAAAAAAGCCACAAGCACAAAGACAATTAGAAGAAAAACAAAACAACCATTTTAGAAAGGATTAGAATAATGAATATAGAAATAAGCAAAATGACATTAGCTGATTTAGATCTTATCAAAAATAACTTAATAAATGATTTTGATAATTTTTGGAATTATTCTATTTTAAAAGAAGAACTGGATAATCATAATTCTACTTATATTCTAGCTAAAATAAATAATGAAATCGTAGGTTTTGCAGGCATTAAAATCATTATGGACGAAGCAGATATTATGAATATTGTAACGAAAAAATTTTACCGAAATCAAGGAATTGGTACTTTACTTTTAGAAAATTTAATTTCGCTTTCTATACAATTAAACTTAACTTCACTTTCTTTAGAAGTAAATGAAAATAATTTACCTGCTATTCGTTTATATAAAAAATTTGGTTTTAAAAATTTAGGAACTCGAAAAAATTATTATCAAAATCAAAATGCTATTATTATGACAAAAAAATTGAATTGAAGCTTCTAATTCAATTCAATTTTTATATCTTTTTCTTGTTTTAATTTTACTTTACCATATTTTATTGCGCATTCATCTAGCAATTTTCTAGAAGCAATATTATTTTCAGAGTTGGCATATTTATCAGATAGATAAATCACCTCTTTAATACCAGATTGAATAATAATTTTTGCACATTCATTGCAGGGAAATAAATCTACATAAATTTTAGAATTTTCTAAATCTTTTTTACTTCCTCTATAATTTAAAATTGCATTTAATTCAGCATGACAAACATATGGATATTTGGTATCTAAATTATCACCCTCTCTTCCCCAAGGAAATTTTTCATCACTAAATCCATTTGGAGCTCCATTGTATCCAATCGATAAAATTCGATTATCATTACTTACAATACAAGCTCCTACTTGTGTAGATGGATCCTTGCTTCTCATAGCAGACAATTTTGCGATTGCCATAAAATATTCATCCCATGTCAAATAGTCTTTTCTTTTTTCTCCACTCATACACCTTACCTCGCATCATTTTTATTTCTGTATTTTGGCTTTATTTTTAAGTATTACTCATACCATTCAAGTTCCCAATCATCTAGTATTACAGTATCTCCTTCAGAAACGCCCATTTCTTTTAACTTATTATCTATTCCCATGTTTTTCAAACATTTTTGTAAATAGTACATAGATTCATTATCTTCTATATTTACTCTACCCATTAATCTTTGAATTGCTCTTCCCGATACAATGAATACTCCGTCTTCTTTCCTTATGGTCCATTCATCTTTTTTCTCTTCTAAAGTATAAACTTTCTTCTCTTCTAATTCTATTAATTCTTCTTTTGGTAAGCTTTTTAATATTTCTGTTACATGGTCAATTAATTCATTAACACCTACTTTGGTTGCCGCTGATATCTTATAAAATTCTAATC
Source organism: uncultured Clostridia bacterium (assembly GCA_947631335.1). Lineage (GTDB taxonomy): Bacteria > Bacillota > Clostridia > TANB77 > CAG-508 > CAG-269. Next base: position 27,816 of record CANRKZ010000010.1, on the reverse strand, counting down.
CTTCTTTTTTTGCTAATTTCTCTACTTCTTTCAATATATTTTCATCTTGCATTACGTCTATTTTATTAGCTACTATAATTTGTTTTCTAGTAGATAATTTTTCACTATAATTTTTTAATTCTTTATTAATCGCATAAAAATCTTCTACTGGATTTCTTCCTTCTTGTCCAGACACATCTAAAAAATGCAATAATAATCTAGTTCTTTCCACATGTCTTAAAAATTGAATTCCAAGTCCTATTCCCTCACTTGCTCCTTCAATGATTCCTGGAATATCTGCTATTACAAATCCATTTCCATCTTTTGTTTTTACTACTCCTAGATTTGGAACAATGGTCGTAAAATGATAATTCGCTATTTTTGGATTTGCATCCGTCACAACCGATAAAAAAGTAGATTTTCCCACATTTGGAAATCCTAAAAGTCCTACATCTGCCAATAATTTTAACTCTAGTATAATTTCTTTTTCTTCCCCTTTTTCTCCATCTTCTGAGAATCTAGGAGCTTGTCTAGTGCTTGTGGCAAAATGTGAGTTTCCTCTTCCTCCACGTCCTCCTTTTAAAATTAATTCTGTTTGATTTGGATTTGACAAATCAGCTACCACTTTTCTTGTCTCTGCATCTTTTATAACCGTACCAATAGGAACCTTTATATATAAATCTTCTCCATACTTCCCATTACAATGATTTCCACTTCCATTTTCACCATTTTTAGCTTTGAATTTTCGATTATATCTAAAATCAATTAAAGTATTTTTATCTTTATCTACTTGAAAATAAACATTACCTCCATTCCCTCCGTCTCCACCATCAGGTCCACCTGCTGCTACATATTTTTCTCTACGAAAAGTAGCTGCTCCATTTCCGCCATCTCCTGATTTAATTATTATTTTCGTATAATCTGTAAACATATCTATCTCCTTTTGAGACATAAGGGGACACTGATTAAATGTCTCTTTGATTTTATTGTTTTCTATCATTTTTTGTATTTTACATTTTAATTTTTTTCTATTTAATTTATGAGACATTTAATCAGTGTCCCCTTATGTCTCATAATCTAGTTTCATTGCTTTTTTTACTCTTTTTATTGTATCCTTAGCTACTTTTTGTGCTTTTTTTGTTCCTTCCATTAAAATTTTATCAACTTCTTCTGGATGTTGTTCATAATAAGCCCTTTTTTCTCTAATTGGTCTTAATTCTTCTATTATATTTTTTGCTAATTGTTTTTTACAAGCTACACAACCCCTTTTTCCACCTTTACATTCTTCGCATACTGTTTTTACTTCTTCTTTTGTGCTAAATAAGTTGTGATAATAAGCTACCATACATATGTCAGGATTTCCTAAATCATCCTTTTTTATTCTATTTGGATCTGTTAGTGCACTCATTACTTTCTTTGTTATTTCTTCCTCACTATCTGATAAATAAATGGCATTTCCTAAAGATTTTCCCATTTTTTCATTACCGTCTAGACCTTTTATCCTTTTTCCGCTTGATAGCACTGCTTGTGGTTCTATTAATACTTTTCCATAAATATTATTAAATTTTCTTACAATTTCTCTTGCTTGCTCAATTAATGGCAATTGATCTTCTCCTACTGGAACAAGTTCTCCTTCAAATGCTGTTATATCAGCAGCTTGACTTACAGGATACCCTAAGAATCCATATGTTACACTTTCTCCAAACAAATCTCTTTTTTGTGCAATTTCTGTTTTCACCGTTGGATTTCTTTGTAGTCTTGCAATGGTTACTAAATTAGAATAAAATACTGTTAATTCTGCTACTTCTGGTATCATAGACTGAATATAAATTGTAGTTTTCTTAGGATCGATTCCTACTGATAAATAATCCATTGCTACTTCTCTTACGTTTTTTCTTACCTTTTCTGGATTGTTAAAATTATCTGTTAGTGCTTGAACATCTGCTATTAATATATAAGAATCATATTTATCACTTTCTTGCATTTCTACTCTCTTTTTTAATGATCCGAAATAATGCCCAATATGTAATCTTCCTGTTGGTCTATCTCCTGTTAATATTCTCTTTTTCTCCATAGTTTTCTCTTCTCCTTTACTTATGTAGGTATTATACTATATTTCATAATATTTTACAATACTAAGGAATGTTGTTATATTAATATAACAACATTCCTTTATTAATTAATACTAATTTTTATCATTCATTTCTTTTTTCCCATTATATTCATTTACTAGATATAATGGTCTATTTTTCGTTTCCTTAAAGATCCTACCTAAATACTCTCCTACAATTCCAAATAATAATATTTGAATCCCAGAAAAGAATAAAATTAGCAATATAATTGCTTGAAAGGCTTGGATAGCTTCTTTCACAACAAAACATTTTACAATTACATAAATAAAATATATAAATAGCACTGCAAATGTTGGTATAGCAATAAATGTTGAAAGTCTAAGTGGAGATGTAGTAAAAGATGTTATTCCATCAATTGCTAAATCAACTAATTTTATATAATTCCATTTTGTTTTTCCTGCTACTCTTGGATCTCTATCATATAATACTTCTTTTTTCTTATATCCAATCCAGCTAAACATACTCTTTGTATTTCTTTGTGATTCTCTTAATTTTTTTAAAGCATTTACACATCGTCTGTCTAACAATCTAAAGTCACCTGTATCTCTTTGGATCTCGACTTTTGTTAAGTGTTGTAATACTTTATAATACATCTTAGATGTAAATTTCTTTAAAAAGCTCTCTCCTTTTCTTGATTTTCTTTTTGCATATACATCATCATATCCTTCTTCCCAGTATTTTACTAATTCTGGTATTAGTTCTGGTGGATCTTGTAAATCTGCATCCATAAAGATAACGCAATCTCCTGTTGCATAATCTAATCCTGCTATCATTGCTATTTCTTTTCCAAAGTTTCTTGAAAAATCTACATAGCAAATTCTATTATCTTCTTGTCTCATTTTCTTTATTATTTCAAGTGTTTTATCTTTGCTTCCATCATTCACAAAAAGAATTTCAAATTCATAATTTTCCATACTTTTTATTAATTTTTCCATTCTTTTATATAAAATTGGTAAAGATTCTTCTTCATTATATGCCGGTATTATGACACTTATTTTTTTCATTTTTTACTTCCTTCTTTCTAGATTAATTATCTTTTTTACTTCTAAAAGCAAAAAATTTGCTGATAAAGAAATTTAAAATAATCACAATTATAGTAAGTACCATTTTGGTAATGATATTAGGAATTGGAAGTTTAAATAATACAAATCCTCCTACGAATTCCACTATCATAGTAAATGCTCTTCCTAATATAAACTTACAAAATTCCTGAATTTTTTCTTTTAAAGATTGAGCCTCTGAATGAAAAACTAAATCTTTATTTGTTACATATGCGAAAAGAACTGCTAATAATATAGCTATAAAGTTAGATATATTCTCCTCCCAATGAAAAAATGTATTCATTACATAAAATGATCCTAAGTTTACTAATGTTGTAAGTATTCCAAAAGTAATATATAAAATCATTTCTCTTGTACATACTTTCTTAATCAATTCTTCTATTTTCTTCATTTTTTCCTCTATTCTTTTATAAACTCATTAATTCTTTAAACTAAACTGTTTCATTACATTAGTTCAATTATATCATTCACATATATAAAAGTAAAGCAATTAAAATTCAATTTTATTAATGTTTCAAAATTTAAAAACGTTAAACACTTTAGTCTAACGTTTTTACTTTGTGTACGTTGTAATTTATCTTGTTATTTCTTATTATTTTTGATTTTTTCTCTACAATATTTATCAAATCCTACTACTTTTTACTATCCCTGGAATCCACATAAAACAGATAAGTATTCTATTTAGCCAATTTTTAACCTTTCTTATATGATATTGCTTAGTTAAATAGCTAAACAATATATAATGTTTTATTACATACAGTCTTTTTTTAAAATTTACTCCTTTCATATCTCTTTGTAAAATTTCTTTAAAATATTCATAATATCCATATGGATTTTCTTTAAATTGTTTTTTTATATTTTTGCTATAACCTTTGGGTTGATACTCACAAATCATAATAGTCTTATTTATGCAAATCATTTTATAACTTTGATCCATTTTATGATACATTCTTGCTTCTGTTATAAAATTTTCGCCATGTTCTAATTCATGTTTATATTTTTTTCTTACGCCTGAAAAAAATACAATAGCTTTCTCTCCTGTTTCTCCTTCTTTAAAGTATAAATCAAACATGGTTGTTCTTTGATTTCTAAATTCATTTCCCATATTCTTACCATTTTGATCAAATTTTAAGAAACATAAACCATAGATATTATTTTGATTTTTATATTTTTCATATTCTTCTTTTATAATCTTAAAAGCATTATTTGTAAAATAATCATCTGAATCACAATCAATTATTAATTCTCCTGTTGCATATGTTACTAGATTATTTATAGCTACCATTTTTCCCTGATTCTCCTGATTATAATACTTTATCTCTATTTTATTTTCTTTTTTAAATTCTTTCACTATTGTTTTTGTATCATCAGTTGAACCATCATCCATTATGAGCCATTCAATATCTAGTCCATGTTTGGAATTTTTAAGCAAACTAGAATATAATCTCTTCAATAAATCTTTTCTATTATAAGTTGGTGTTAGTATTGATATTTTCATACTATTTCTCCCTATTTTTCTATTAACTGTATTACTTTTTTTAATATTTGGTCATTACAATATCTATTCATTATTCGATTACTGCTATTATCTATATCTTTATCTACTATTATCTTTCTTAGCCCTTCATAAATTTCTTTTTCACTATTTTTCAATATGGTTGTTCGTTGATAATTATTTACTGCTTCTCTTGCTGCTGTATCTGTTATAACTATTGGTTTATCTAATATTTTAGCTTCTTCCAAAACCATTCCATACCCTTCAAAATTCGATAATAAGCAAAAATAATCTGCATTTTTAATATATGGATATGGATTCTCTTTTTTTCCTAATAAATGAAATGTACTTTGAATCTGATTATTTTGTATCATTTTAATTAATTTTTCTTTTTCCGGGCCGTCACCTATTACATAAATATTATGTCTTAACCCTTCTTTTATCAATTTAGTATGGATATTAATTAATCTGTCTATTGCCTTTTGAGGTACTAGTCTTGCTACTGTAACGAAGTTTATAGTGTCTTTATCAAACCCTACATCACTTGTTAAATTTGCTTTTTTTATGATGTTCTCCTTATCTATATAATTATATATAACCTCTTTTTTATTTTTCACTTTATAAATATCTTTAAACTTTTCCTTATTATCTTGACTCACAAAAACTAAAGTCTCATATTTAGAATATATTTTTTTGTCAATTTTTCTTTTTAACTTTGCCTTTATGTCATTTCCAAAAACTTCAGAAATATCATTATGTATCCATGCTATTTTTCTAGTATTTTTATTTTTTACACTAAATAACCTAGTTATTGGACCTTCCAAAAATGCTATTTCTATATCATAATTATCACATATATATTTTTTATATATTTTTTTCTTATTCAGAAAAATCTTTAAAGGAACTATCTTTTTCTTTCCATTTGTCAATTCATTATACTGTATATCATATAGTGATCTTACTTTTATTTTTTTAGATAATTGTTTTTCTAATTCCCCTTGGGCGTATATAGTAAAAATAGTAATATCATATTTATCACATAAGGCATTTGATAGATCCACTAATACTCTTTCTGCTCCCCCTAAGGTTAGACTTGTTATTCCAAATAAAAGTTTTTTCATTTTTTTCTCCTCTTTATGTCTAAATATTTTTTCTTAAATTTTTCTAAATATACTACAGTAAATCCTATAAGTAATTTTATTTAAAGTTCTCATATAAAAATTTTTTTTACTTTTCTTTTTTAAAAGTCTATTTCGTTTCCAATCTGGAAATGTTGTATTTACTTTTTTCCATGTTTCTGCTAACAATTTTCTTCTTACTTTTTTATCTTTTATCTTTACCATCCTTAACAGCGAACTACAAAATAAAATTCTAATATAAATATATTCTAATTGTTCCTTATATTCTTCATAAATTTCATTTTCTTTGTAAAAATCAAGAACATTTTCTAAAACATTAAAGATTTCTTTTGTTCTTTCATTATATGAATTTGATATAGAATTATCTCTTTGAATATAATGTATACATGGCTTTTTTAAAAAAGAGATTTTTTCTAGATATGGAATTAGTTTGTAGGTAAATTCCACATCCTCATATCTATATCCTATCGGAAATCTTATTTTTGTCTTTTTCAATATTTCTCTCTTTATTAATTTGTTCCAAGCAACTACTCTTACTTTTTCCAGCATTTCTTTTTTATTGTGGTAAATTTCTCCGATATCTAATTTAACTCTATCGGGATATTCCCAATAGAAATCACACTCCACCATATCACTGTTTTCTTTTTTAGCTAATTCATACATATCTTTATACATATTTTGCTCTACATAGTCATCCGAATCTAAAAATGCAATATATTCACCTTTTGCATATGGTATAGCATAATTTCTAGCATCTGATAGTCCTCCATTTTGCTTTTCTAAATAAACTAATTTTTCTGGATACTTTTGCATAAAATTCTCTATGATTTTTTTTGAAGTATCTTTACTTCCATCATTCACGACTATTATTTCCATATCTTTCATTGTTTGATTAACTAATGAATTTAAGCATCTTTCTATATATTTTTCTACATTATATACTGGCACAATAACACTTACTTTTGGCATATTTTACCTCATCTTTAAATATAATTTAATGTTAATCATTATGATTATCTTCTTGATTAATTGTTTTAAGTTCTCTGCTTTTATATTTCTATAGACTTTTCTTAATTTTATTTCTTGTATATACTTTTTTTGTTCTTCTCCTTGGAGTGAGCTAGCTTTTAGCAACAAACTATTAGAATAATATCTTTTTATTAGTTTCTTTGTCTTTTCTTCAACATTTATTTTTTCTATTTTATCTATTGCATTATCATAATGCTTTAGTATATCTGCAGCCTTTTTTTTGTCTTTTTTGACATCTGTACTATTCGTTATACTATTTTCCCTTTTTATATAGCAATATCCAAAATACTCACTAGATATCACGCTTTTAGCTTGTATTATAACAAATGGTGTTAATCCAAAATCTTCATGATATGTACCTTTATCATACTTAAATTTATTATCAATAAAAAATTCTCTCCTATATAAGTACAACCATGCAACCTCTAAATATTTATCCTTTATGCATAATCTTGCAAAAGCTTCTTCTCCAGTACATTTGTCAAATATTGGTCCTTGTAATCTTTCTAATATTTTTCCTTTGTCATCTAAAGCTATTGCTTTAAACTTTATTAAATCTATATTCATATTCATGTATTTTTCCATGTTTTTATATAAATCTTTTTCAATATAATCATCTGAGTCAACAAATGATATATAATCTCCTGTTGCTTTATTTACTCCATAATTTCTTGCATCTGATAATCCACTATTTTCTTTTTTGAAATATCTTATTTCCATATTTGTTTTATGCTGATCTATCCAATCATGTATTATTTTTTCTGAATCATCTGTAGAACCATCATTTATTATAATAATTTCTATATTTTTCATTGTTTGATTAAATATTGAATCTAGACATTTTTTTATGTATTTTCCCGTATTATATACTGGTATTATTACACTTATTTTTTTCATATAGAAAACTCCTTATTATATTTTCACACAATACCTTTTTAAATACGAAATAAGAAGCAAAGTTAAAATATCTAAGCTTCTAATTCTATATCTTTACAACTCCTCTGCAAATCCTTTTTGTAATTTTTTAAACATAAAATATCCTATAACACATAATACAATCCCCATTACCAAAGCTATTAACAGATAATCAAAATTTGGCATTGTTTTATTATAAAATATTGATCTATAACCATCTATTAAATATGTCATTGGATTTAGTTTTAATAACCATTGAAAACCTGCTGGTACATCAGTAATTGAATATACAATTGGTGTTGCATAAAATAATAATTGCATAAATACACCTAAAAGATGTAATAAATCTCTAAAATATACTGTTAAACTTGATACAATAAACGCAATTCCTATAGAGACTACATATTGTATTGCTAATATTAGAAAATACCAAAAGATATTTGCTGATAGTCCTATTCCTCCAAATATTACAAATCCAATTATTATTATAGTAGAAATCAAAAAGTTTACTCCTTCACTAGTTACAACTGATATTGGTAAAATTTCTCTAGGAAAATACACTTTTTTTATGATATTTCCATTATCAATAATAGTTGCAGCTCCTCGTAAGACAACGTTACTAAAATATTGCCATGGAATTAATCCACAACACAAATATACTGCATAATTTTCTATATTACTCCTTAGTATTACTTGGAATACTAATGCGTATACTGCTATTTGTAAAAGTGGGTTTACAAAAGACCATAAAACGCCTAAAAATGAATTTTTATATTTACCTCCAACATCTTTAGTTATATTAGTCTTTAATAATTCCCTATAATTATATAATTCTTTTGCTAATTTCATTTATAAAGTCTCCTTTAAATATTTTTCTATTACATCATTTGGTTCTCCATCCATTTTTACTACACCATTACTTAGCCACACCGCTCTACTGCAAAATTCTTTTACTGTGTTCATACTATGTGTTACAAAAACCATGGTTTTTCCTTGTTCTTTTAATTCCTTCATTTTTTCAATACATTTTTCTTGAAAGTGTTGATCTCCTACTGCTAGTATTTCATCAACTAGTAATATATCAGCATCTACATTTATTGCAACAGCAAATGCTAATCTCATATACATACCAGAAGAATATGTTCTTACTGGATTATCAATAAATGAACCTAATTCAGAAAATTCTATAATTTTATCTATTCTCTCATCTATTTGCTTTTTAGTAAGTCCAAATATTGATGCATTAAAATATATATTTTCTCTTCCAGAAAAATCCGGATGAAATCCAGCTCCTAATTCAAGAAGTGAAGTTAATTTGCCATATGTTGTTATACTTCCTTTATTAGGATATATTATTTTGGTCATTAGTTTTAATAGTGTTGATTTTCCGCTACCATTTATTCCTATAAGAGCAACTGCTTCTCCATTTTTAATTGTTAAATTTATATCTTTTAATACTTCTCTTGTTTCTTTTTTATTTCTATTCCAAAATAGCAATTTTTCCTTCAAACTATTAGCCTTATCCATATATATTTTGAATGTTTTATAAACATGTTCAACAACTATTCTATCTTCTTTGCCTTTCTGCATTTTTTCTATAACACCTTTCTCTTATCATATATTAATATACTATTTTAACCATTCTGGATTTTCTAAATACCAATCAATTGTTTTTACAATTCCATCTTCAAATTTAGTTTTTGGTTCCCAACCAAGTTCTTTTTTTATCTTAGTTGGATCAATAGCATATCGATAATCATGTCCTTTTCTATCTGTAACATGTTCAATTAAGTCTTCTGACTTTCCTAATCTTTGTAATATTAGTTTTACAATTTCAATATTTCTTCTTTCATTATGCCCACCTATATTATATCTTTCTCCTGATACACCATTATGAAATACTAAGTCGATTGCTTCACAATGATCTTCGACATATAGCCAATCTCTTATATTTAGTCCCTCACCATATACTGGTAATTTTTCATTATTTAAGGCTAATTTAATCATATGTGGTATTAGTTTTTCGTTATGTTGGTATGGTCCATAATTATTTGAACAATTTGTTACATTAACATTCATCTTATAAGTTTCCTTATAGGCAAGTGCAATTAAATCTGAACTTGCTTTTGATGATGAATATGGACTACTTGGTTTTATTGGAGACTTTTCTGTAAAATAACCATCTTCGCCTAATGAACCATACACTTCATCTGTTGAAATATGTACAAATTTGTTAGGGCTACCTTCTCCCCAAATTTGTTTTGCTGTTTCCAATAATGTGTGGGTTCCTATTACATTTGTTTGAGTAAACACAAATGGATTTTTTATGCTGTTGTCAACGTGTGATTCTGCTGCAAAATGGATTACTCCATTTATATTATATTTTTTAAATATCTCTTTAATTTTTTTAAAATCACATATATCTACTTGTTCAAATTCTATTTTATCTTTGACTTTTTTTAAGTTATCCATATTTCCTGCATATGTTAATTTATCTACTACTATTACTCTATAATCTGGATGTTTATTTACAAAATATTCTGCAAAATTTGCTCCTATAAATCCCGCAGCTCCTGTTATTAATACATTTTTACTCATTTTTCTATTCTCCTTCTATATTATTTTAAGTTTCGAAATAAATCAGTCTTACTTAATTCTTTTAATGATGGCCATTTAGAATCTTTTTCCGATGTCAATAAATCTGATTCTTTTATATCTTCTAAAGGCCAATCAATTGCTACATCTGGATCATTCCAAGCTAGTCCACCTTCTGCTTCATGATTATATATGTCATCACATTTATAGGTAAACTCAGCCTCATCTGATAATACTAAAAATCCATGTGCAAATCCTCTTGGAATCATAAACATCTTTTTATTTTCTTCTGAAAGAATCACGCCTTCCCATTTACCGTATGTTTTGCTTCCAGGTCTTAAATCTACTGCTACATCAAATACTTCTCCTTTGATACATCTTACTAATTTTGCTTGTGTATTTTCTTTTTGAAAATGCAATCCTCTTAATACACCTTTTTTAGACTTTGATTGATTATCTTGTACAAAATTATAATCTAATCCTATTTCTTCAAAATCAGCTTTACTATATGTTTCCATAAAATAGCCCCTATTATCTCCAAAAACAGTTGGTTCTATTATAAGTACTCCATCAATTGAAGTAGCTACTATTTTAAATTTTCCCACTACTTTTCACTCCTTTTTTATCTACGAAATTGTCATCCAAATTATTCTTCTCCAAATTTATTTTCTGCTAAATCCTTTAAATATCTTCCATATTCTGTTTTTAAATATTTTTGTGATATTTCTAATAATTGTTCACTTGTTATCCATCCTTGTTTATAAGCAATTTCTTCAGGGCAACAAACTTGCATTCCTTGTCTTTTCTCTATTGTTTGAACAAAACTCGCTGTTTCTAATAAAGCATCATGTGTCCCTGTATCAAACCATGTCATTCCTCTTCCTAATTTTTCTACTTTTAACTTACCACGTTTCATATACTCATCATTTACAGATGTTATCTCTAATTCTCCTCTTTCAGATGGTTTAACATTTTTTGCAATTTCTATTACTTCATTTGTATAGAAATACAAACCTGGAACTGCATAATTTGATTTTGGTTCTTGTGGTTTTTCTTCTATAGATATTGCCTTTCCATCTTTATTTATTTCTACTACTCCATAAGCTCTTGGATCTTTTACATAATACCCAAATATTGTTGCTTCTTCTTCTCTACTATTTGCAGCTTTTAACTTTTCTGCAAAATGCTCTCCATAAAACATATTATCTCCTAGAATCATTGCAACATTGTCTTTACCTATAAATTCTTCTCCTATGATAAATGCTTCTGCTAATCCGTTTGGTTTTTCTTGGATTCTATATTCAAATTTCATTCCCCATTTAGATCCATCACCTAATAGTTCTTTAAAAGTTACTATATCTCTTGGTGTTGATATAATTAAAACCTCTTTTATTCCTGCCTCCATTAATACTGATACTGGATAATATATCATTGGTTTATCATATACTGGCATTATTTGTTTTGATATTGCATGTGTTAATGGATATAATCTTGTTCCACTTCCTCCTGCTAATATAATTCCTTTTCTATTTTTCATTTTAATTCTCCTTTTTTTGTTATAAATTCTATATCAAAATTTTGAAACTAGAATGGTTTTTATATTACTCTTTTAATTACATTTTTCCTTCTTGTTTTAAGTATCTCTTCAATGCGCCTTCCCATTCTACAACATTGATTCCTGCTTTTTTTAATTTTTCTTTTGACATTTGAGAATTCTTTGGTCTCTTTGCTTGTGTTATTTGCATCATTTCAATATACTCTTCTGTACTTACTGGATTAACATTACAAATTGTTCCTGTAAATTCAAATATTGCTTTCGTAAAATCATACCATGTTGTATATCCTTCATTTGTTGCATGATATACCCCATAAGGTATTTTTTTCTCAATAGCTTCTCCTATAATATTTGCTAAGTCTTCTGTATATGTTGGTGATCCATGTTGGTCACATACAACACTTATTTCATCTTTTAATTCTCCTAATTTTAACATTGTTCTTACAAAGTTATTGCCATCTCCATATAACCATGCAGTTCTAAAAATATAATATTTATCTGTATTTTCTTGAATTTTCTCTTCCCCATGTAACTTAGTTATTCCATATACTGTTACTGGTTCCTTTTTATCATCTTCTTTATATACTTTTTCAATATCTAAATTTCCACCAAATACATAATCTGTACTAATATGTACTAATACTGCTCCTACTTGTTTTGCAGCTTTTGCTAAATTGGTTGGTCCATCTGCATTTATTTTTTCTACTATTTCTCCTGCGGTTTCTGCCTTATCAACAGCTGTATATGCAGCACAATTTATTATATATTCTGGCTTTATTTTTTCTACAAATTTTATTACTGCATCTTGATTTGTTATATCTAATTCTTCTACATCTGTACAAATTAATTCATTTCCTTCTAATCTTTTTATTACAGATTTTGCAAGCATTCCATTTGCTCCTGTAATTAATATTTTCATATTGACACTTCCTTTCAATGTTTTACTCGTTTATAATAACATTAAACTAAAAAAAGTACAAGTTTTTCTTGTCCTTTTTTTAGTTTTTATTATCGTTTTATGTATTTTATAAATACTATTATTGGAATTACTGTCCAAATAAATGCAATTACTCCTACTAAAACATTTTGAATTTTCTCATTTCTTATAACGAATTTTAAAATATTTTTTATTCCCTTTGTAATAAAATACATAAATGGTATAATTATTGGCATTATATATCTTCCCTGTGGTTGAAAATCTGAAGAATATGAATAATAAATACTTAATATTATTGGAATAATAATACATATAACCATTAAAATAGTAAATAATATTTTTTCTTTTATTTTTATTCTTTCTTCATCTGTATATTTTGTCTCTGTTTTTTTCTTTATTTTTTTTATTAAACTTATTATTTTTGAAATAAAAAATCCTCCTATTGCTCCTATTAATCCTATGACTCCTACAATTTTATATCCATTGTAAAATACTTTATCCATTGTAATATCCATATAACCAAATTGTCCTATAAAACTTTGTATTGTTGTTTTTATCCACTTTTTATCTATAAGCATGTATTTTAGAGACATATTTTGATGTGCTGGAGTTTTTCTATTAGATGGCTTATATTGGTTTAATGCATATTGTTCTCCATATTCTCTTGAAACATTTAATCCTATAAAATCTCCATCATATAATATAAAGTTTCTCACGAACCACCATCCTGCTAATGCAAAAACAATTAATGCTATTACTATACCCTTTTTTAAAAATTCCTTTATATTGATTTTCTTTATATAGCTACTTATACAATATATAAATAAACTGCATAATATATATCCATAAGCATTATAATATGATAATGCACAAATACTAATTCCTATAGCCATTAATATACATGATTTCCAGTTCCAATCTTTTTCTAATCCAATAATCCATGCATATACTATTATCGAAATTGATAATAATGCTAATGAATCATTATTTATATAGGATCCTAAGAATACTACTTGTGGTAAAAAAGTTACAAATGCTACATATAACCATTTATACGCACCTTTAAACAATTTATCTCCTATTTTAGCATTCATAATTACATATCCTACCATACACAAAATACTTATAAATCTTGCTGCCAAAACTATCTCAAAGGCGCTTTGTGTAAAATGTATTGCTATTCGCATAAATATTCCTGAAAACATATAAGAAAGAATGGGTGTAAATGCATAAGATATCCCCCATATTGGATCTCTTATACTTTCATCTCCACCATGTGGTAATTTTAAATTATTACAAATATACTCACATACATCATATTTCATTTTTTCATCTGGAGCATTGTTAAACGGTATGTTTTTAGCCCATGCAAAACATAAACAAAAAACATATATTGCCAATATTATTGTTATAGTTATTTTTATTGCTTTTTTAGTTTTTTCTGTTAATTCCACTTTTTCCCCCTTTTATTTATATTGAAAATATTAATACTCCCAATATTATAGTTATTAATCCTATTAGTTTTTTCTTACTAATTTTTTCTTTCAATAGCAAATAACTTAAGACTGCTACAAATATATACTCTGTTGTCCCAAGAATTGGTCCCATAGATAATGGTACATATTGATAGGAAATTACTGTGCATAATGTTGCTCCAAAAAATATTCCATAGGCAAACATTGTTTTAAAATTTAAATATTCTTTTATTTTACTTTCTCTTTCTATGTTTGCTGACTTTTTTAACAATATTTGTGCAAATGCTGAAATGATTACTCCTAAAATATATACTCCTGAATATATAAAAACTTTATTCATAATCTTTCACCACCAATCCTACACCTATAAGTACAATTATTGCTCCTATTATCATATTAATTGATATGGTTTCTCTGAAGAATAGAACCCCCCATAACATTCCCCAAATAATTGTAACAGCTTTATTAAAAAATGCTGTAGTTAAAGAAATTTTCTTTAATATTTGTTGCCAAAAAATTGCATACATTCCAAGAATGAATAGTGAAATTCCATAAAATATACAGAATTTAATCGATAAAAATTCATTTTGTGATGCTAATTTTGAAAATACTCCGCAAAATGAAAAGCAAAATAATAATAGGTGTAAAGAAAGTATGTATTTATTTATTTTTTTCATCTTCTTCTCCTTTGTCCATATTTATCGTTTCTTTTATTACATATTGTGGTGAATTATTTATACTTATATAAATTCTTCCTATATATTCTCCAATCATTCCTAACATCATCATTATGATACCACCAATAAATAGTAATACAGCCATTATAGAACTATATCCTTCTACTGTTATTGAGCTAATAAGTAATTTTAAAATTATTATATATATTCCATAACCGAATCCAAATATAGCTGTTATAACTCCCAATATTGTTGAAATTCTTAATGGTTTTATTGAAAATGCAGTAAATCCATTTAGCCATAAATTAAGCATTTTCTTAAATGTAAAATTAGTATTTCCACTTATTCTTTTTCTTTCTTCCATTTTCACATTTACCATATCACTTGTAGTTCTAAGTAATAGACCTGTAAGATATGGATATGGATTTTTATATTTTTTAATTTCTTCCACTATATATCTTTGTAATGCCATAAAGTTTGTAAAATTTAAATCTTTTGGTTTCTCCATTATAATTTCTGTCATTTTTCTATTTACAATTGTACCAAAACTCTTAAATATACTTTGCTTATATTGTGTATATTTAGCCATCGAAACATCATGTCCATCTTCTAATGGTTTTATTAAATTCCATAGATTTTCTATAGGACATTGTCCATCATCATCCATAATTATTATATAATCTCCCGAAACAACTGATAACCCTGCCATAACCGCTCCTGGTCTATTCATGTTTTTGGCTAAGTTAATTAGTTTTACCTTTTTATTTTTACTCGCAATTTCTTTCAAAACTTGCCATACATTATCTGGAGATTTATCATTAATAGCTATTATTTCATAATCATATTCTTTATTTTGATTAACAATAGTATCTATTTCGTTAATTACAATACCTATCGTTTTTTCACTACCATAACATGGTATAACAAAACTTATTTTTTTCATTTTTATTTACTCCCCTTAAAATAGTTATTTATTATTTTGCATATTTCTAGTATGTTTTTTTCATCATCTGTTAAGGAAAAGTTTAATATTCTTTTTTCCATATAATCACTGTTTGGATAGACATTATCTGAAAATGATTTTCCAATACATGGATACCAATCACTTACAAATAATTTGTTTTCTAATAATATTTGTATTAACTCTTTTCTATCTTTGTCATTTTTTACTAATAAAGTAAAGCGCCAAGGATTTGATCCATCTTGAAATTTTAATATCTTATATTTATTACTTTTTTGAAGATTTTTTATAAACAGATTATACTTTTCTATTCTTTCTTTATTAATATTTTCAAAATTTGAAATTTCTTTTTTCATTTTATCTATAACTGATTTATCAATTTTATATATAAATAATTTTCTATAATCACTGTTAAAGAAATCTTTAACTTTTTCATTATCTCCATCATTACGCAATTGTCTATATTTTTTTGAAAATTCGTCTAGTTTTCTCTCTATCTCATCATTATATAAATCCAATTTATTATAATTATCTATTATTTCATCAATATTATTATCTGATAATAAAACTCCTCCATTACCAACATCAATTATTTTTGCATGACCAGTGCTAAATATAGAATAATCACCTACACTACCAACTTTATAATCACCTATATTGGCACCCATGGCAGATGCGCAATCTTCAATTAAAATAATATTATGAAGATTGCAATATTTTTTTAATTTAAGTATATCTTTGGACACATTGCCATACATATAAGGGAAAATAATGGCTCCTGTATTTTTATTTACTTTTTTTATTATTTCTTTAAATGAAGCATTTCCTGTTTTTTTATCTATATCTACAAAAACAGGAATATTTCCAGAATAAATAATAGGATATACAGCTGCATAACATATATTACTTGGTAATATTACATCTTTTTCTTTCATTAAAGTATTTAATATTAAATATATAGCTGTGGCTGCTCTGCCAACAAAGAGACTATTTTTTCTTAACTTTGTTATATCCATTAGAATGTTACTGGTTCTTGTCCTTTTTTTACATTATGATAATTTTTAAATTTTTTCTCTTTCCATTCTTTTTTATAGTCTCTTAACATAGTTTCATAGTCATCAAATTTTGGTTCCCAATTTAAAGCTTTTTTAGCTTTATCTATTTTATACACATATCCTCTTGATAATCCTGGTTTATTTTCATTCAATGTTACTTTGGATTCTCCTTTATCTGTTGCAAATACTTTAGCAATAATTTGAGCTTCTTCATATAAAGTATATCCTTTACCTGATGCAATATTAAAAATGCCACTTATATCATTCGCTTTGATAGAACATTCTAAAGCATATAAAACATCTTTGATATATACATGATCTCTTTTTATATCATTTTTTCCCCAAACTTCAATATCTTCACCTTTTAATGCTTTTTCAACAAATATTTCAAATGTACTTTTTGTATAATCCCCTTCTTTCGTTAAGAAACCTAATATTTCTCCATATCCATGAACTCCAGTTAATCTTAGAGAAATAGTATCTAATCCAAATTCTTTATGATAATATTCCATAAAATGTTCTGCAGCAATTTTAGATATTATATATGGAGTATGATCTCCTTGGAAACATACTCTATCTTCCTCAGATATTGGTCCTTTTTTCTCTACTGCATTATATACTTTATGACTAGAAGTCATAATAACCTTTTTAATATTATTCTTTCTTGCAAATTCTAATATTTTATAAGTTCCTATCGTATTTATATCAAAAAATTTTTCAACAGGTGTTTCATGTTCAGCTAAACAAGCTGCTAAATTAATAATTGCTTCAATATTTTGTGTTGGTAATTTTTTAAAATCTTCGTCATTTTCGATATTGAATATTTGAAAATTTATGTTATTATCATCAAAAAAATCTTTTACTTTATTAGACCTACCTAATGCTAAAACATCATATCCTTTTTCCTTTAGATATATTGATAAATATCTTCCAATATATCCTGTTCCTCCTACTATTAATATCATTGTTTCCTCCTTTATATTTTTAATAATACTCATCTTAATTTAAGATAATTTGTTATTTTTTTCTGGTGTATAAATATAATATCCTATTCTACTTGAGCTATCAGTCGTCTTTCCTAAATTTTCTAATTGCATATCACTAATTCTATAAATCTGGTCTGGATGTTCTTGCTTAAATTTCTTCATTTCTTCCAAATCTTTTTCTGTAAATATAAATTTTATGACTGCTTTTGTTGGTTTTGTTATTTTTGTAAAGTCTGGTTTATTTCCTACTGCTACATCAATAACCATTTTTATAAAATCATATCCTGTAGATATTTGAACTAAATCTGATCCTATACAATCTCCACCCATTCTAGCTCCGATTTCGATAATACCAAATTTTCCATTTTTATCTACTTTAAATTCTGTATGACTTGCTCCATTTTCTATTCCTAATGCTGTTAATGCTTTAAATATATTTTCTTTAATCTCATTTTGAATTTCTTCACTTATATCGGATGGTTCTTCATGAGCAGTTTCTATAAAATTTGGCGAACCGGTTGTGTATTTTTTTGTAAAGGCTAAAAAATAATGTTTACCTTTATATGAAATACATTCACAACTATATTCGTCTCCTTCTATATATTCTTCAGCTATTGCCATTTTTTCAAAAGAATCTTTTGTTGCATAATGTACTGCCTTATCTAAATCTTCTTTATTAAATACCTTAGTTATTCCTCTACTTCCTGATCTATCTGTTGGTTTAACTATTATAGGAAATACTAGATCTTTTATTTTCCAGGTTGAAATATCATTACTTAACTTTATAAATCCTGGTGTTTTAACATCATTTTCTTTCATTTTTTTTCGCATTTCATATTTGTTTGTACATTGCAATGTAATTGAAGTTGGATTACAAGGAAGTCCTAATTTTTCTGCTACATAATTAACCGTGATTGTTGCTAAATCAGATGCAATAGAGCATATTCCATCTGGATTAATTTCTCTACACTTTTTTAGAATTTCTTCTTTTTCAACAATACTTATTGGATAGAAATAATCTGCTGTTTTTTCTCCAATGGCTCCATCTTTCCACGCAAATACATGTGTTTCATAACCTAGACTTTTTGCTTTTAGTATTAATTGATTTTGAAAATCATTTGCTCCTATTATTACTATTTTACCTTTCATAATTTAGCTTACTCCTATTTATAGAATTTTTTTATCTTATCACAAACTTCTAATACTTCTTTATCTTTCAAACCATAGTACATTGGAAGTCTAAGTAATCTCTCACTTTCTTTAGTTGTATACTTATCTTCTCCATTAAATCTTCCATATTTTTTTCCTGCTGGGGATGAATGTAATGGTATATAATGAAATACAGTTAAAATATCATTTTCTTTTAAATATTTTATTAGTCTTGTTCTTTCCTCCATATTTTTTGTTTTAATATAAAACATGTGAGCATTATGTTTACATTCTTTAGGAATATATGGTAATTCTATATTCTTAACATCTTGTAAACTTTCATAATATAAATCCCATAAGTGTAATCTCTTTTCATTGATATCTTCTGCTTTTTCTAATTGTGCATATAAATATGCAGCATTTATATCGCTTGGTAAATAAGAAGATCCTGCATCTACCCAAGTATATTTATCAACCTGCCCTCTAAAAAATCTGCTGCGATCAGTACCTTTTTCTCTTATTATTTCAGCTCTTTCAAAGTTATCTTTGTCTTTTACTAATAAAGCTCCACCTTCGCCCATACTATAATTTTTAGTTTCGTGAAAACTATAACATCCATAATCACCCATTGTTCCGAGTGGTTTTCCTTTATATTCACTCATAACTCCTTGAGCTGCATCTTCAATAACCAATAAGTGATGTTTTTTGGCAATTTCCATTATTGTGTCCATTTCACACGCTACTCCTGCATAATGCACTGGTACAATTGCCCTTGTTTTTTCTGTTATAGCTTCTTCTATTAATTTTTCATTTATGTTCATTGTGTCTGGTCTAATATCTACAAAAACAACTTTTGCTCCTCTAAGTACAAATGCATCAGCAGTTGATACAAATGTAAAAGATGGCATAATTACTTCATCTCCCGATTTTATATCTGATAAAATTGCTGACATGTCTAAAGCATGACTACAAGAAGTTGTTAATAAGACATTTGAATTTGTTTTTTCATTTAACCATTTATGACATTTTTTTGTAAATTCTCCATCTCCACATATTTTTTTATTATCAATTGCTTTACTTATATATTCTTTTTCTTTTCCAACATACGTTGGTACATTAAAATCTATCATATTCTCCCCCTTTATGCCGAATTGTATCATAATAAATCCATCTTTGCAATACTATTTAAACTTGTATATTTTAAAAAACTCATTTCAGAATTATAAAATTTATATTTCTATAATAAATATTGGAGTGGATAAATAATTTAGAGGTTACTAAAAAAGTAACCTCCTTTCAATATTTTCTACCTCAAAAAAACTATTGATATAAAATTGTATTTTATTTAGTTAGGTCTTGGGCAAGCAGATGATGGCATATCTTCGTAAACTGGTATTAAAAATTCATAAGGATAATCTAGTAATCCACGACTTTCAAGACTTTTTGCTGTGTTTTTTCCTTCATCATTTGCTGCTCTAATATTTTGCATATATTGGTGTGTATAAAATGGCTGTGCTACCACATTATACTTTTCAAAATATTTTGTGTTTTGTCCATTGCTTAAATAATTATCATAAATCCACTTAGCTGTTCCGTTTATACAAAATTCCGGTGTAAACCATTTATTAGACCATGCATATGCTGCTCCACTTTCTGCTATATCTTTATCTGTTTTTCCAGTTGCTTTAATATTAGCATAGTTGTATACGGTTACACCATTATATTGGTATCCATTAACACTCCATCCTGATGTTCCTTGCTCTAATATCATTCTTGAAGCTAAATGAAACGCACTAACATTATAACTTTTAGATGCTTCTACTATAGTATTGCAATAATTTTGTAAATATGTTCCATTCGTCATAGCAGAGACATTTTCAACATTTTCTATTGAAGATGTATTTAAATTTTGAAATTGAAAAACATAATACTGGTCTAAGCTATTTCGTGGATCCATCATATAAGCTATTGCTGCTCTTGATGCCTTGTACCATCCTCCTTGATATGAATTTTTATCTGAAGAATCTCTCCAATTTCCTGTTTCCTGTGTCAAACTATATGGTTCACCATTGCTATATCGTTCTTCTGCATCTAAAACATCATTCCATTTTAAACCTGTATACACTATCTTTAATGTCCAATTTGGATATTTACTTTGTAATTGTTGCAATGCTTGTTTAAATCCTGGATATTTTGATTCATCTAAGGTTGAAAAATTTGAGGAATTTGGTTTTTTTACATATGTTTTTATTCCTATTTTTATTTGAATAGCACTAATTTGTAGGCTTTGACCTGTAGTTCCCGCTACTTCTCCATCATATTTCCAATCCTGCCATCCTTTTCCAATTATATAGACTCTATATTCTATAGAATATCCACTTAATCCATCTGATTCAATTTTAATGGCTTCTATACCATTTGCCGAACTACTTGTTCCTGCTTGGTCATTATCCTGTACATTCTCTAGCCAACCTATGTTTTGGACATGCACACTGTATTTTATATGTGCTGTACTGCTATTTTCTAGTCCAATTTTTATAGCATCTAATTTTGTTCCATTGTTTGTACTTCCGGATATAACACCATTTTCACAATATTGCATCCAACCATTTAATGCATTATGGCTAGAATATTTTACCTTTGGCACAACTGTATTTTCTGTTTTTACTATTCTTATTTGTAATGCTTCTAGCCTTAACCATTGATCTTTTGTTCCAGACCCCATACCATTCGAAGCCCAAGATTGCCATCCAATATTTTGAACATGTGATCTATATTCTACACTATATCTTTCTGCTCCTTCTATTTCTATTTGAATAGCTTCTAATCTCAATCCTTTTCCTGTTGTTCCTGTTTCTTGTCCATCTCTTACATAATCTGACCACTTACCTTGAACATAAGATTTATATTTAATATGTACGGTGGATGGTGCATTTATTAATTGAATCTTTAAAGCTTCTATCCTTAGTTCTTTTCCCATTGTTCCTATGATTGCTCCATCTTCTACATATTCTTGCCATCCTATATCTTCTACGTGTGCACTATATTTAATATGTATATTGGTATCCAAATAAAATGTTGTACTATCCGTTGTTAAAAGTTTATCTTTATACCACATTTCAATTTTTATGGTATGATTTCCACCTTCTAAATTTGAAAAATCAACATTAAAGCTATAACCTGGTGTTGGATTTTGTATTTCTGTTCCATAATCAGTTATTTCTCTTATTATGTCTGGTCTTTTATTATATTTAATAGATGTAGAATCGATTGCTTTATTATCCATATATGCTTTTATATAAGTATCTGATACATCTGCCATTTTCCATCCTGTGACGGTTATATTAGAAGTTTCCAAATTATAATATGTTCTTCCATTCGTCGGTGTTTCTATACACATCCTACTTTTTATTTTTTTCTCTACTATTTTAATTTCTATTGCTTCTAATCTTAAGGATTTTCCTGACGTTCCTGCCATTTCTCCATCTGTTTTCCAATCTTGCCATCCTTCATCTTGAACATGTACTCTGTACATAATTGAATAGTCTTTAGAGCTATCTAAGTAAATTTTAATAGCTTCTAGTCTTAATCCTTTCCCTGATGTTCCTGCTAGTTCACCATTTTGTTTCCAATCTTGCCATCCTTCAGATTGAACATGTACTTGGTATTTTATATTCAAATTTTCATTTTGATTATTTAGTAACTTTATATTCATTGCTTCCAATCTTAGGCCTTTTCCTGATGTTCCTGCCATTTCTCCATCTGTTTTCCAATCTTGCCATCCTTCTTCTTGTACATGTGTGTTATATTGTACATGTAAATTTTTATCCCACTTAATTGTTATACTCTTTGTTTCTAGTTTTGTACTATCAGAAAACAAGTCTATTTTTATTGTATTAAAGCCGTCTTTTAGCTTGGAAACATCAATGTTAAACTCATATCCTGGTATTGGATTTTGGATTGCTGTTCCGTAATTGGTTATTTCTTTTATTATATCAGGTCTTTCATCATATTTAATTGTTTCAGAATCAATTTGTGTATCATTTACATATGCTTTTATATAGGTATCTGATACATTTGCCATCTTCCATCCTTTAACCGTTATATTAGAAGTTTCTGAATTATAATATGTACTTTCATTAGTTGGTGTTTCTATACATAACATTCCTTTTTTTTGTTTTTTAACTATTTTAATTTCTATTGCTTCTAATCTTAAGGATTTTCCAGATGTTCCTGCCATTTCTCCATCTATTTTCCAATCTTGCCAACCTATATCTTGTACATGGACTCTATACATAATTGAATATTCTTCAGAACTATCCAAGCAAATTCTAATACCTTCTAATCTTAGCCCTTTTCCTGATGTTCCTGACAGTTCACCATTTTGTTTCCAATCTTGCCAACCTATATCTTGTACATGGACTTGATACTTAATATTTATATTTTCACTTGTATTATTCGATAACTGTATATTAATTGCTTCTAATCTTAGCCCTTTTCCTGATGTTCCTGATGTTTGTCCATCTTTTACATATTCTTGCCATCCTTCTTCTTGTACATGTGTTCTATAAGAAACTGATAATGCTGCTTCAATATTTTCATCTTTTGTGCTCATCAATGGTTGTGTTGTAGAATTTAATTCCTGTTCTATTATTTTTGTTGTATTATTATCTGTTGTGTTCTTTTTTATATTTTCTTTTTCTTCTATATTTTCATCTAATTTATTATCATTTTTATTTGTATCGTTTTCTTCTTTTTCTACATCTTCATTTTTTGAACTGTCTTCAGTTTTTTTCTCATCTTTTGTAGTATTTTCTTGTTTGTTTTCCTTATTTTTAATATCGTCCTGAATTATTTCCTCCTCTTCTTTTATAGTATTATCTATCTCTTTTATTTCATCTAATGCTAATGTTGTAGTAGGTATAAATACACTTGAAACAATGATAAAAAAAGTTATTATCGATATTGTTCTTCTTATATTCATTTTAGTACCCCCTTTTTTGTTTCAATCTTATTCATTCATATTTTATCACTACATTTTATCTTTTTCAATCTTTTTTCGACAAAAAATGCTAGTAGTTTTTCCCATAAACTACTAGCTTAAATCTTAATATTTTTTATATCCTATATTCATATCAACATTACTATTTATTCCAGAAATAGAACCTGATGATGTATATTGCCACATTGTATAATTATACCTATAATTACTTTTGATAGATGGACTTCCCGTATAATGGGCAAGCCATGTTTCATAAGATAAGAGCCTTGTTATTTCTAAATTATAATAAAGCCAATCTCTACTTGCATAAATCATAGGTTTGTAACCTAAATTACTTACTTGGTTACAAAAAGCTGCTATTACATTTGTTCTTAATGCTGTTCCTATTACATCTGCCCTACCATCATGATTATCAGCACCAGATGATTCTGTATCTATTGCTATCGGATATGTAACACAATTATATTTTTTAGCTAAATTAACAGCATAATTTGCTTCTTCAACTGCTTCCGAAATTGATACTGCTTGACTAAAGAAATATATTCCTACCTTTATTCCAACTGCAGATGCATTTCGAATATTTTCATCAAATTTACTATCCATCACAATTCTTGGATTTCTGTATCCCCTATATCCACATCTAATCATTGCAAACTGAATTCCAGATTTTTTTACACTTTGCCAATCAATTGTACCATTAAATTCTGAAACATCAATACCTTTATAACTTCTATAATACTTTGGGACAATTTTAATTCTAATTGCTTCAATTCTTTTTCCTTTTCCTGTTGTTCCCGCTGTCTCTCCATCTATCATCCAGTCACTCCATCCATAATCTTGGATATGTACTTGATACTCTACTGTATAGTCATCTAATCCTTCAAGTTTTATCTCTATAGCTTCAATCCTTTTAGATTGACCTGTTGTTCCTGTCATTGTACCATTTTTTACCCATGCTTGCCAACCTATATCTTCCACATGAGTTCTATATTTTATCTTTGCACTTGAATCAACATCAGATATATTAATTTTTAGAGCTTCTATTCTTTTTCCTTGTCCCTCTGTTCCTGCTGCAAAACCTTCAATTGTTTCTTCCTTCCATCCTTCTTCTTGTACATATGCCTGATAAGATACTTCTGGTTCTAATATTTCTGAAGTATTGTATACAACTCTTATTTGAATTGCTTCTATCATTTTACCTTCATTTATTGTACCAGCTACTTCCCCATTCTTTCTCCATTTTTGCCATCCATACCCAGATATCTGAACTCTATATTCTACACTATAACCTTCTAAATTATTCAGTTTTATCTGTATTGCTTCTACACTTTTAGATTGTTCTTTTATCTGTGTTTCTTCTCCATTATTTACCCAATTTTGCCAATTGTTTGAAGTATATACTTTATATTGTATTGAGCTTTCTTCATTCGCTCCTTTTAATTCAATTTTCAAAGCTTTTATGGCTTTTCCTGTTGTTCCTGCGATTTTATTTTCTGGAACTTTTTCTTGCCATTCATCCTTTTTTACAGAAATCTGATATTCTACACTAGGTTCTATTGTTTTATTTTCTTTTTTTACTACCCTTATTTGTATTGCCTCAATTTTTTTAGATTCACCTACTGTACCTGATATCTCTCCATCACTTTTCCACTTTTGCCATCCTGTTCCTTCTGTATAAGTTCTATATTCTACACAATATCCATCGAGTCCTTCTATATTTATTTTTATCGCTTCTATTCTTTTGTTTTCTCCTTCTGTTCCAGCTACTTCTCCATTTTTTCTCCAATCCATCCATCCATAATTTTGAACATGCACTTGATACTTTATACTTGCACTTTCTTTTATTTCTTCTGAATTTCCTAGTGATATTCGTATTGCTTCTATTCCTTTATTTTGGCCTTCCGTTCCTGATGTGTCTCCATCTATTTTTGAGAACTTCTTTTCCCATCCATCTCCTTGTATATGTGAACTATATTTTACCATACTATTTGGCTCTACAACTTGTGTTATATTTACTTCTAGATTACTTTTTATTCCATCTATATCTCTTACTGTTATTGGATAAATATCATTTACATCATATTCTTTTGTATAAGTTAATTTATCTTCACTTAACTTCCATGAACTGTCACTAATATAATCTAACTCTTTATCTGATGTTATTTCTGCTTTTACTATATTCTTTTCCTCATTATATGTATAATTGATTTCTATTTTAGGATTTCTTACTATTTTTATCTGTATTGCCTCTATCCTTTTACCTTCTCCTTCTGTTCCCGCTGTTTCTCCATTATTGCACCATTTACTCCATCCTTTATCTTGAATATGTACTTTATATATTACTGAATATCCTTCCATCCCTTTCAATTCTATCTTTATCGCTTCTATTCTTTTACTTTGTCCTTCCGTTCCTGCTACTTGTCCATTTTGTTTCCAATTCATCCATCCATAATCTTGTACATGTACTTGATACTTTATATTCGCATTTTCTTTTATTTCTTCTGCATTTCCTAATGCTATTTTGATAGCTTCTATTCTTTTTGACTGTCCTTCTGTCCCAGATAACTCTCCATCTTTTTTAGAAAATTCTTTTTCCCATCCATTTCCTTCTATATGTGAACTATATTTTACCATACTATTTGGCTCTACAACTTGTGTTATATTTACTTCTAGATTACTTTTTATTCCATCTATATCTCTTACTGTTATTGGATAAATATCATTTACATCATATTCTTTTGTATAAGTTAATTTATCTTCACTTAACTTCCATGAACTGTCACTAATATAATCTAACTCTTTATCTGATGTTATTTCTGCTTTTACTATATTCTTTTCCTCATTATATGTATAATTGATTTCTATTTTAGGATTTCTTACTATTTTTATCTGTATTGCCTCTATCCTTTTACCTTCTCCTTCTGTTCCCGCTGTTTCTCCATTATTGCACCATTTACTCCATCCTTTATCTTGAATATGTACTTTATATATTACTGAATATCCTTCCATCCCTTTCAATTCTATCTTTATCGCTTCTATTCTTTTACTTTGTCCTTCCGTTCCTGCTACTTGTCCATTTTGTTTCCAATTCATCCATCCATAATCTTGTACATGTACTTGATACTTTATATTCGCATTTTCTTTTATTTCTTCTGCATTTCCTAATGCTATTTTGATAGCTTCTATTCTTTTTGACTGTCCTTCTGTCCCAGACAACTCTCCATCTTTTTTAGAAAATTCTTTTTCCCATCCATTTCCTTCTATATGCGAACTATACAATATTTTAGCATTTTGAAGATTTGGTATTTTTTTAATATTTTGTTCTGATTCATTACTCTCATCGTTATTTACTGAAGTTGATTTTTCAATAACATCTTTATTTTGTTTTATACTTTTATTATCTTCTATATTTTGTTCAGTTTTATTATCTATATTTTCTTTATTATCTATATTCTGATTTGTCATGCTTTCCTCAATATCAACACCTGAATCGAAATTATCTTTATTAATATCATTATTTTCCATCTGTTGACGTTCTTCAACAACATTATTATCTTTTATTCTATCTTTTAACTCATTTTCTGCAAGTGTTATAGTAGGTAATATTGTACTTAGCAGAATTGTTAATGTAATTATTGTTGATATTATTTTTCTTATTTTCATTTTACTTTCTC
>CANRKZ010000009.1 GCA_947631335.1 uncultured Clostridia bacterium | reverse complement strand
ATTGCATTTTTTGCTCCAAATACACATGGTGCATTACACTTCCATCCCGGGAACGTACATCTTGCACCTTTTGAATAAGGTAATAAATAATTATGTATTACTTCATCATTTTTTGTTGCTTCTAAATACTTATTCATAGTTTCTTCTGTTTGTTTCATAATTTCAAGTTGTGCTGCACCACATAATCTTTCTGTACATTTTAAGACAAAATTTTCTAGAGTTCCTCTTTCATTTATTTTTAACAACATTCCTTGAGGATAATATTCTTCTAGTGAAGATATATCTTTTATCCATTTATTTTCTAATTCAGTATTTCTAATTATTTGCGGAATATAGTATCTAGGTTTGTCCAACAATGATATTTCATAATATAATGTTCTATGTCTTTGAGCCTGTGCAAGTTCAGAAAAACTTGCTAAATATGTAGTACAATAATTTTCTCCAAATTCTTCTTTACGCTCTCTTTTTGCAAATAATGAAAGTGGTTTTCCTTTTATTCTTGGATTTAATTTTTCAACTTTTAAATCTGGAAGAGCTTTTAAAAATTCTCTCATAGCACTTTTTAATTGTTTTGAAAAATTATTTTCTGGTTCTTTTTCAATATAATCTTCAAACCAACTCACTATAAAATTTAATTGTTGAAAACTAACTGTATACTCCATTATTGTTGCTGGAGTAAATACACTTATTAAATATCTTGCATTCTCTTGAGCTAATTTTTGAACTCTTTTTTCTTCAATTTTGGGATATTCTTTACTAATTATTTCTTTATAAATTTCTATCCATTTTTCATATAAAACTTTTTCTTTATTTGATGGTTGCATTTTTGTATATCTAGCTGATTTTTCAGAAGTATTATATATTTTTTCATTATTTAAAATCATTGCAATGATTTTTGGAACACCTTCTAAAATTAAATTATAAGTTGCATGACCAAAAACGCTATGATGGCCTGATTCTAAGTTCATTTTATATCTTCTTCTAGTTTTCTCTTTTGGTTCTAAAAATAAAGTTTCAATAGTATCTGGCAAATAACAAATCCCTGCTGATTTCCCTGAAAAATCTAATGCTTCTTCTTTTGGTAATTCATATCCTACTTTTGTTGATGCAATTACTTTAATTTTCATTTTTTATATCTCCTTTTATTATTTTATATTCAAAGTATATCACTGCATTTTTTATTGTAAATTATTTTATTAATATTACAGCAAAAAAGAGTAAATTTAGATTCTTTCTCATTTGACAATTTTGATTAGTAATATATGGTGATTATTTGCTTTTGCTCAATAGTTATTCACAAGTATAATTTATTTTTATTAAAAGTTCAATTTTTTTACATATTAGATTCTTCGTTTTTTATCTTTCATCTCGTTCATCATCACTTATTCTTTTCTTATCTTCATCTGTACCAAATATAGTAATGACATCTTTCGTTCTTTTTTCAAGTAAGTCCATTTGTTTTTTTGTTTTATCTTGTTCTTTATTCTCTTGCATTAAATTGTCTCCTTTCTAAATATATTTTTTATAAAATTAATAATCTTATTATACCATTTTTCTTCTTGAACAACTATTAAACTCTTTTCTTTTGTTAGTTCTTTATTCTTAATTTCCTGTTTGTTTTTAAATATATCATCTGGATTATATTTTTCTCTCAACTCCCTGTTGGCATTTTTTTCATTTTGCTTAAATATACTATTTAATCTTTCTTTTTCCGCTTCAGAATTACACCAATAATTATAATGAAGTAATGCTATAAATGCCATTGCTTCTTTAGTAATCTTTATATCGTTTCCGTTTTGTGTATATACTACCGATGCTTTATCTTGTATTAAATAATACAAATTCTTTGGAAGTTTGTCTATGTAATTATCGCCTAACTTATTCAAGACTTGATAAATTTCTAAATAAGTTTCATTTGTTAATTTAGCCATCGTAATCATATCCCTCCAAATCCTTCTTTTGTTCTTGTGTTGGTTTATTTAATTTTTCTTGTTTTAATTCATTATATATATCTTTTACATCTGCAGTTGTAATTTGCATTTTTTCGTATGTACGAATTAAAGCTTCATTTTTATTATTTTTACTCGCTATATCCTTTTGAGGTGTGTTGTTTCCTAAATATAACTCATTAAACATAAAGACTTCCTTCATTCGAGTTTCAAATGATAAATGTGGTTCTTTATAACCGATATTCATGTCTGTTCTTTTTTTTCTTAAAAATTCTATTGGCTCTTTATATAATTCCTTTTCTTCTCTTGGCACTTCATAAATAGTTGTTAATATGTTTCTTGCTAAACATTTATTGATAGAATAAGCATATTTTAAAATTTTAGAAGCCGATTTACTCCTTAAATATTTTGGATTAAGTCTTCCTCTTCGTGAAAATCTTGTCCTATCTAATGCATCTGCATCTTTTAATAATTCACATATTTTTTTTGTACTTTCAAATTCACTAGGCTTTACGCCATATACATTACATAATTCTTTTATTTTTTCTTCATCTAATTTTCCTATTTCCTTTTCATTATGTTCATGATAATGAATTGCTGTTTGTATAATAGGTATATCTTCTTGATTAACTCCAAAAGAATTATTTTTATTGCTTTCAAAGTATTTTTTAGCTTCTATAGCACTTGCTTCTGCATGATTCCTATTTCCATCTTGTCCATCTCTACCACTATCATGAAATGCTGCAGCTGCTAATAATAAATTTGTATCTTTTCCGTGCCAATCCTTCATTTTTGGCTAACAATGATGAAAAATATATTACTTTTTCAATATGCTCTATTGAATGTAGCTTATTATTATCATAATAAGGAGTTTGATTTATAGCTTGCATAGTCTTAAATGTTTTTAATCTTTCTTCTTTTTTACCTAACATTTTTACTTGTTCTTCATTCGTTTGTACATTTTCATTTAGATGTCGTAATTTATCATTAAATTCATCCAAATTTTGATAAAATATTGGATTTATATCAATAATTTTATGACCTACATTTGATTTTCCTTTATTAATTTCTCCTTCTAATATGTCAGCCATTGATTTCACACATATTTTATATCTTTCAGGATCATTTTGTTCAAATTCTTTAATTCGATTTTTTATATTTTCTATCATTTTTTCTCTTTTTTCATCTGTAAAATACTTTTGTTTTAATTCTTCTGATGCATACATTAATCCTGTTTTATTATTTTCAAATTCTACTATCATTCTTTCTAGTAATTCTTCATCTCTTAGTCCTAATGTATTTTCTTTTTCCCCTAAAAAAATTTCTTCCATTAATTTTATTTTTTCGGTTTCTCTTATTGCATATTTTTCTCTGTCTATTACTACGATTGGTACACCTAATTGTGATGCTGCCTTTTTAGTCATTCGCCATCTATCATCTTCTTCTCTATTTTCATTTTCATCTTCTTTTATCCATACTACGAATTGAGGGATGTCTTTTTCATATTTTCCTTGTTCGTTATATTGTAATCTTTCACTTACTATTTCATTATGTCCATGTCTGGTATAATCTATCATTTTTTTGGGAGTTCTAAATTGTATTCCCATTATTGAAACATCATTCCATTTAACACTACTTGTTGAGAAGGAAGTATTTGCGTTACTAGAACCAATATCCCAGGGAGCCATTAATAAAACTGTATTTTTTTTGCATTGTGAATACCCAAATATTGGTCCGCTTTGGTCGGGCAAGTGCTATAGAATTTTGCCCTATATATGATTTGCAATTTCCATGATAAGATGTATTAGGTATATTTAGAGCTTCTAGAAAATCTTCTGGCTCTTTCCAGGATGTATATGCTCCTTCGCTACGTACAAACATATTGAATTCTGAATTTACATCATAAATTTCAATCTTATGTTCTTGTCCGTTCATCATCTATATATTTTTCGCTCTCTTGCTTTTCTGAACTTTTAGGCTTATATAAACTATTTTCGTACATTCTGCCATACATATTGATACACTTTGCTTCAACATCTGCTATACTTGAGTAATTTATTGATTCACTCCAATTTTTTATTATTTCTACGTTTTTTTCATATATGTCTTCTATATTTTCCGCTTCTAATATTCTTTTTATGCCAATAACTATATTTTGTATTTTTTTATCTTCATCTGTTAAATTATCTAAATTTTGTATCTCCTCCCCGTATTTTTTAACTATATCTGTAGCTTCATTAATATCTATTCCATATGCTAATTGAAGTATTGAAAAACGATTTTCTTCATTAAAATCTTGAAACAATTCTGATAAACCTTCTACTTCTTGACCATTTAATATTTTCATGCACATTTCTTTTTTTATGCTATTAAAATTTTTAACTTCATCAGTATTTGTTATGTTAAAATAATTTTTATCTCCTGATAAAATATTAACCAAATTGTCTGATATTTTTTTGTCATTCAAATCCTCAATTGATATATTATTTAATAAATCCTCGTATTGATCTATATTATCTAATATTTTATTTAATTCAATTACCCAGTTTTCACTATTTCTAATTATTGTGTCTATTATTTGTAAATTATGTGTATTTTTGCTTGCTTTTATAATTTTATCTTGTATATCCGGATAAGTTGTGATTCTCGCAAGTTTCTCAAATTTCAGTGTTTTTATAATACTATCATCAAAAATATTTAGATTAACTGTTTCGTGCAAATTTTCATTTATATTTAATATATTCATATATGTATTAACTTTTTGAACAATTTCTTTTTCTTCTGAATTTGGATATGTAATTTTCATTATATGAAAAATATTTTTTTCATCTTTTAATACTTCTTTGTTTGTACTTTTTAATATGGTATCTAATAATTTTGAGTCTTTTTTTATCAATTCTAGCTGTTTATTAAAATTTTCTTTTTGAACTTCTTTACATGTGTATTGCCATATTTTATCTATGCCAACTATCTTTATCGCTTCTTCAAAATTTTCTCGTTGTATCTTTTCACTAGCCATTGGCCATGTAAACTGTACTAATAGACTGTCTGGATTTTTGCCTGCTTTTTCAAGTACATTTAATATCAAGTTTCCATTTTCATCTTGCACTTCCGAAGTAGTATGACTCCAAACAGAATATGGGCTATCACTATTTTTAATTAGTGAAGGTAGCAAAAAACTATATTGTTTTTGTACTTCAGGCGACGTTTCTCTCCATATAGACGATTTATATTTAATATTACTATTGAGTATTTTCTCAATATTTCCTTTTTGAACTTCTATATCTGTTCGTTTCCATATTTTATCAATATAAAAAGGATCTACTAAATCTAAAATTTTTTCTATTTTTTCATTCTGTATTTCTTTAGGAATATATTTTTCCCATATTTCAACAAGAATTTCCGATGATACACTATCTTTTTGTGCCTTATCAATGCAAAGATCTAATAAATAATTTATAACCTCTTTATCATATTTTCCTTTTTTATGACTGTCCGTATAAGTTTTATATATACTTTCAATATCTGCATTATTTTCGTCTAATATTTTTTTAAACTTTCTTACTCTTATATTTCTTAAAATTTGACTTAATTTATTTCTTTTTCCATTATTATATTTCATTTTGCTTTGTTCCTTTTCCTATTTATCTCTACCAAAATTATAGTATTTAAATATAATTTTGACAAGTATTTTTAATGAATTTTAGAAAAACGGTAAATACAAAGAAAATTTCATATTTGCGATTATTGCCACATTTCGTTTTTTTATTACCAAAAATTTTTGCATTTTTTATGTTAATATTTATAAAAGTATTAATATTATATGTGATTATATCTGCCAGTTCGGCACATATTCATCTTCATGTTCTCCTAATTCTTGCAAATATCCATTTTGAATTTCAAGTTCTTCTATATAATTTTCTATTTCTTCCCATTCTTTCTTTGTTAGTTTTCTATTTAATTTTTTATCTTTTTTTGCTTTATAAGTTGGAAAATACTGGGCCATCACACTGATATAAATTTCTTTTGGAGTATTTTCCTTGATCCATTTTAAAACTTTCTTACTATTTTCAATATGATTCGGTAATACTAAATGTCTTATTAAAACTCCATTTTGTATAAGACCCTTTTTATTAAATTTTGGTACTCCTACTTGCCTAATCATTTCTTTAATTGCTTTTGTTGCTATTTCAAAATAATCATCCACTTTTGAATATTTTTTAGCTAAGTTATTTTCAGCATATTTTAAATCTGGTAAATAAATATCGATGTATCCTTCTAATAATTTTAAAGTTTCCACATTTTCATAGCCATTTGTATTATAAATAATAGGAATGTTTAACTCTTTTCTTTTTGCTATCTTAATTGCTTCTATAATTTGTGGTACATAGCTAGTTGGTGTTACTAGATTTATATTTTCTGCTCCTCTTTTTTGCTGAATTAAAAAGATTTCTGCTAGTTTTTCAATTGTTTTTTCTTTTCCTTTTCCTAATTGACTAATCTCGTAATTTTGGCAAAAGATACAATTTAAATTACAATTAGAAAAAAAGACAGTTCCGGAACCTTTTTTGCCACTAATACATGGTTCTTCAAAATTATGGATTGAATATAATGCTATTTTTATTTTTTCTGTTGACTTACATCTACCCAATTTTTCTTTTTTTCTATTAATATTACATTGATGTGGACATATCTTACATTTTTCTAATTCTTCTAACATTTTTTACTCCTGTATTTTTTCAACTTTTTGTACGATTAAATGATTATTTTCATTTTTCAAGCATACTCTTTTTTTATCAAATCTACTTCTATTATTCTTTACAAGCTCCTGTATTTTAGTTTTGTTATCATTAGTGATGTTTACTTGTCCAATTTCCTCTTCTTGTAAATTCTTTACTATTACTTTATTTTCATTAGCATAATCTTCTAAATATTCTATAATTTCTACTATATATCCATCCTTTGTTTTTTCGATATTATTTAATAAAAATGTATCTTCCATTTCATCTAGTGATGTTTCTGTTGCTAGATATTTATCATTTGTTTCATCATAAAAAAAGCTTTGGTTTCCTTCTTTTGAAAATTGTCTTTCAAATTTTTCTCCCAATATTTCTTTTCCTTTTTCTTCAATCTCTTTATAACTGATTTCATATGCATCTAAGTTCTTTTTGATTACTTCCCAAATCCACAATTCATTTGCTTCGTTTACATTTTCAAATAACGGTAAAGCTTCTTGTGTTACTTCCTTCCACATATATATTTTAGAAATATATTCTTCAATTTGCTCAACTTCCTGAACATTCACCGTGTTTTTATTGATAGTTCTATTTTTTTGAATAATCATGCCTACTAATATCACTGCTAAAACTATTATTATGATTAACATTTTTTTCATCTGCATTCCCCCATTTTAGCATCCACTCTTTTTCCAATTTTTATTCTATCATATCCTATTTTTGCTTTCAATATTTTAATTATTTAAATTTACATTTTTTAATTTTAAATTTCTATTTTCTTTTTTAAATCATAAATAATAAGCAATTTTTATATCATCTAACAAAAAATGTTGAGATAACTATATAGAGTTAATACAACTGTGCAATGTGAAAGATGTAATTGTAAATAGCATAATAAAAACAAATGGCACAGAAAAAGTCGCACCATTTGTTAGAAATGATTCCATGGATACTTAACCAATACAGTAAAAAAACAAATTATTATTTGTTTTTTATGTTTACATCAAAAGTATACATTTTTTTAAATTTTATATAAATATTTTATTTTTTAAATCTAAAATTGTCTGCTCTAAATTTGTTATACTATCTACTGTTGTACATTTTTCTTGCCACAAATAATTATGATTGCCCAATTTTTCAGATACTAATCTTCTCAAAAATTGACTCGGCAATTTTTCAACTTTATACAATATCTTACTATCTTGTGAACTTTCCAAATATATATATGAAAACTTATTATTAAATTGGCAAGAGGAAGATAATATATCACATTCTATGGAATTTCCTAATGTGTCATTTAAAGCCTTTTTTATATCAAATTTGTATGGAATACAATGTAAATGCGCATGGTCAATACTTGCTCCTGCATAACCAGGTTTAGCAGAACCATGTTCAAAAAATAAAACATCAGAATTATATACTTCTTTATATACTTTTTTTATATTTTCTTTTAATTTAATTACATCTTTTTTTATCTCATTTGAAGTTTCAAAAAAATTTAAATAATGCTTATTAGTTATAATTAGAATATGACCTAAACATAATGGTGAAATATCAACTTGAACATATATAGTATCATTTTCAAATAATATAGAATCTTCAGTAGGTAAATTAACTAATCTATTATTATTAAATCTAGTGTCTTTGCAGAAAGGACATTCTTTTGAATATTCCATATTTATACCTCCTAGAACTAATATATTATATTAGTTTTAAAAAATTGTCAATTAAATATGTACCATAATATTTCCGTTCTTTTTTGTTTACTGTTATCATATTCGTACTCCTTTCACTTGAATAAATCTAATTTTTTTAAAAGAGTATTCTGAGATTGCTTTTTCATAACTATCAAATGTATGAGATGCAATCTTAATCCCCACTAAACTAAATCGATTGCTTATTTTTACGATTATTAGTGTATGGCCGAATTTGTGTCCATCAAAAGATAGCTGTGCGATATCTCCTAATTCTACTTCATTTTGTTTTATTTCTTTTCCATATGGTCCTATACCTTGGTTGCTTATTAAAAATTTATATAAAAATTCAACTCCTGTCCAGGATGGAGATTTATTATTTCCATTTATATAATACCAACCAGTATCTTTTGTGTAGTTCATAACAGTGCTTCCTGCATATAGACATTGAGAAACAAAATTGGTGCAATCTCCTCCTATTGAATCAAAATTATAATAATTAGGATTTCGTAAATATGCCCACTTTTTTGCATATTCTATTGCATTTTGCCTATTATACTGTATTTGTCTCATCATCTTTTACCTCTTTTTATATTATATTACTTAAACTATAATTAGTATATGCTATTATATATTAATTTGACATAATACATCAAAAAGCGACAAAAAAGGTAATACATTTATCCAATGTCCCCTTTATGTCTCATTTTCCAATAAATATTTGTACAAATATTTTTCCATATTGTGGACTGCTTACTATTCCAATCCCTGTATAGTTAAAGTTGCTACTTAATATATTTGCTTTATGTCCAGAAGAATTCATCCATGCATTTACTGCTCCACTATTACTCGAATTTGCTGCTATATTTTCTCCTGCTGCCTTATAAGATATTTTAAAACTTTTTAACATATCAAAAGGTGAACCATAAATTGGAGATTGATGAGAAAAATAATTGTTTGCGACCATATCTTCTGCTTTTATTCTTGCCACTCTTTGTACTTCTTCATTAATTTTTAATGCTGCAAGCCCATTATTTGTTCTTTGTTTATTAATTAAATTAAACACTTCTTTTTCATCGGCATTCATACTACTAGAAGTATCTGTATTATTTGATGTATTACCTCCTGTTGAGCTTCCACCTATACTTCCTGAATTATTTGGATAAATTGCTTTTATATATTGCTGGCTTACTGCTCCTATATAATCTCCATCTGTTTGTATTACATACCAAGTTCCTATACCTGCTAACACTCTAACATATTCATTCTTATTTACTGTTGTTACTATAGGATATTTAGTACTTGGGCCACTTCTAACATTTAATGTACTTGCCGTTACAAGTCCTGTTGAAAAATTTAATTTGTAATAATGTTGCATTCCAAAGGATGTTGAAAATGCTCCTACTATTAGAGTAAATATTAATACCAGTGTAGTTTTTAATATTCTCTTCTTTCTAATTGCTATTATTTTCACAAAACAGCCCCTTTTCTATCTTATTCCTATTTGATGTCCTTTATAACTAAAATACTTAACTATTTCTTAATTTCATTTAAGTGTACTTATTTAAGCATGCTTATAATAGATATTTTTTATTATTTGTAAATAATAAAAAAGCGCTACCTTTCGTTCAATTATAATGAACATAAGTAACACTTTTTTATTTTTATTATAGTTTTAAAAGTTACTTTTTAAGCTGTTTCTTTCTCAGTATTTTGAGGTGTTTGCCTCTTTTTCTTTTTGGTAACTCCTTCTAATTGTTCTTTTCTTTCACTGATAACAGTTTCAGGTCCTACGTTATCCATTACTGTTGCTTTTGTAATAATACATTTTTCGATATTTGGATTAGAAGGTATTTCAAACATAATATCCCTCATAATTTCTTCAATAATCGAACGAAGTCCTCTTGCACCAGTTTTTCTTTGAATTGCTTTGTCAACAATTGCTTCTAATGCTTCTTGTTGAAATACTAATTCAACTCCATCAATTTCAAATAGCTTTTGATATTGTTTTACCAACGAATTTTTAGGTTCTACTAAAATCTTAATTAGTGCTTCTTTATCTAGGTCTTTTAAACTTGCTATAATCGGAAGTCTTCCTATAAATTCCGGAATCAAACCAAACTTCAATAAATCTTGTGGTAACAATTCTTTAAAGATTTCGTATTTATTAATATCTTTTTGACTTTTTACTTGTTTTCCAAATCCAATCGCTTTTTCTCCTGTTCTATCTCTTATAATATTTTCTAGACCTTCAAAAGCTCCCCCACAGATAATCAAAATATTTTCTGTGTTAATTTGTATTAATTCTTGATTTGGATGTTTTCTTCCTCCTTGTGGTGGTACCGAAGCTACTGTTCCTTCTATAATTTTTAATAAAGCTTGTTGTACACCTTCTCCACTTACATCTCTTGTAATCGATGGATTTTCCGACTTTCTTGTTATTTTATCAATTTCATCAATATAAATAATTCCTTTTTCTGCTTTTTGAACATCACCATCGGCAGCTTGTATTAATTTTAATAAAATATTTTCAACATCTTCTCCTACATATCCGGCTTCTGTTAATGTTGTTGCATCTGCAATAGCAAAAGGTACATTTAATATTTTTGCTAATGTTCTTGCTAATAATGTCTTTCCACAACCAGTAGGTCCTAAAAGTAAGATATTACTCTTTTGAATTTCTACATCATCTTGTTTAGCAATTTCTTCATGTGCAATTCTTTTATAATGATTATATACTGCAACTGATAAAGTTCTTTTGGCATCATCTTGCCCAATTACATAATCATCTAATACTTTTTTTATTTCTTTTGGACTTGGTATATTATCTAATTCATTTAATGTATAACCTGCTTTTTCATCATCATATAATTCTGCTTCTATAATACTAGTACAAAGTTCTACACATTCATCACAAATATACACTCCTGGTCCAGCTACTATTTTTCTTACATTTTCTTGTGCTTTCCCACAAAAGGAACATCTCACACTTTTTGGGGTAGTTTCATTTTTTGCCATAAGTTTCTCCTTTTTCTATTTTAACAATTATTTTCTTTTGTCCATAATCCCATCAATCAAACCATATTTAAAAGCTTCTTCTGCTGTCATATAATTATCTCTTTCTGTGTCTTTTTCAATAGTTTCAATTGATTGTCCTGTTCTCTCACTTAAGAATTTATTTAATTTTTGTCTTGTTTTTACTAAATGGTCCGCATGGATTTTTACTTCTGTTGCTTGCCCTGAAATTCCACCACCACCGATTAATGGTTGATGAATCAATATTTCAGCATTTTGGGTTGCAAATCTTTTTCCTTTTTCTCCTGCAGCAAGTAATGCTGCTCCCATACTTGCTGCCATACCAATGCAAATTGTGGAAACAGGACATTTAATATAATTCATAGTGTCGATAATTCCCATTCCGTCTGTAATAGATCCTCCTGGTGAATTAATATATAAATTAATTTCTTTATCTGGATCTTCTGATTCCAAAAATAACAATTGTGCTATGATTAGACTAGATGTTGTTGGATTAACATCTTCTCCTAGAAATATAATTCTATCTTTTAATAATCTTGAGAAAATATCATAAGATCTTTCTCCTTTACTAGTTTGTTCAATAACATATGGTACTAAACTATTTTTTTCTAACATATTTTCCTCCTTCTTCCATTTGAAATCTTTCCAAACAGATTCATTTATTCGAACAATTTTATTATATCGAATTTTATTTTAATTACAAAAAAGCTGGAGTTAAAATTTTACTAATGAAATTCTATCCCCCAACCCTTTCTTATTTTTTGTTTTATTTTAATTTTGCATTTTTTACTAAGAAATCAATGGTTTTTTCAGATTCTAATCCTTGTTTAATATAGTTTCTTACATTCTCATTTTTCAAGAATTCTTCATCTTTTTCCTTTCCATAATTCTTAGCCATTTCTTTTATTTTTTCTTCTATTTCTTTATCGGTTGCTTCTATTTTTTCTGCTTTAGCCACTGCTTCGATTGCTAATCTTGATTTAATTGATTCGATTGCTTGAGGTTCATATTCTTTTCTCATATCTTCCATAGTTTTACCCATCATTTGAAGATATTGTTCTAACTTTAATCCTTGGTATGACAATCTTTGCTCTATGTCTTTTAACATATTATCAATTTCCATCTCTACCATTCCAGATGGAATTTCTACTTTTATATTTTCACAAACTGCTTTGATAACTGCCTCTTGTGTTTCATATTTTGCTTTTTCTTCATTTTGTTTTTCTTGTTTTGTTTTGATGTCTGCTTTTAATTCTTCTAGCGTGTCAAATTCGCTAACATCTTTTGCAAACTCATCATCTAATTTTGGTAATTCTTTTTTCTTGATCTCATGAACTTTTACTTTAAAGGTAGCATCTTTTCCTGCTAATTCTTTTGAAAAATATTCTTCTGGAAATTTAACATTAATATCTTTTTCTTCTTCAATTTTCATTCCAATTACTTGGTCTTCAAATCCTGGTATAAATGTATTGCTTCCTATTTCTAATTCATGTCCTTCTGCTTTTCCACCTTCAAAAGCCTTTCCATCTACAAATCCTTCAAAATCAATTGTTGTAATGTCTCCACTTTGAACTGGTCTATCTTCAATTGAGATAAGTCTTGAATTATGTTCTTGCATATGCTCTAATTCATGGTTTATATCTTCATCTGATACATTATACTCAATTTTTTTAACTTCTATACCTTTATATTTTCCAAGTTCAGCTTCTGGTTTTGTTTGCATGATAGCTGTAAAAATTAAATCTTTTCCCTTTTCAATTTGTGTTACATCAATATCTGGTTTGCTTACTACTTCTAATTTATTTTCTTTTACAGCTTCTTCTAAAGCTTCTCCAGCAACTTCATTAAAAGCATCTTCATAGAAAATTTCTTTTCCGTAATATTTTTCTACAATTTGTATTGGAGCTTTTCCTTTTCTAAATCCTGGTATATTAAAATATTTTGCACTTTTAAAATATACTTTTTTAATTGCTTCATCAAATTTTGCAGATTCAACTGTTACTTCTAATTTGACTTCATTTGCATTTTTTGTTTTTTCTACTTTACAATTCATTTTTTTCAATCCTTTCTTTTTATTAGCTTATTTATTATACCACATATTTCCTTTTTTGCAAGGAATTTTTTATAATTTTAAAAAAATACTTGTTTTTTTTTCGTTTTTGTGATAAACTTATCAATAGTCAATTTATTAAGAATTTTAGGAGGTGCAATCGATAATGGCAAAATGTGCAATTTGTGAAAAAACAGCTAGTCATGGAAATAAACTTAGCATTACTCGTTCTCATATTAGTAAAAGATCTCCACGTACTTGGAAACCAAACTTAAGAAGCGTTAAAGCTGAAATTGATGGTCAAGTAAAAAGAATTTATGTATGTGCTAAATGTTTAAGAAATGGAAAAGTAAAAAGAGCTTAAGCTCTTTTTTTGTTCTTTAAAAAATATTTTAAAGAGAGAGAAAAAATGTATTTTTTATAAAATAACCTTTTTCCTCTCCCTAAAGCATTGTTTTTTAATCTTTAATTCCAAATATTAATTTTACAAATCCCCTTAGGAATTTTGGCACTTTTTTTACAACAACTGTCATATGTATCTCCCTCCTTTTTCTTTAACATGCTAGCCACATAAATCCAACACAAACTACAGTAACTCCGATTATGAATAACCAACCTGTTATAGGAAGTAATAAAACAAGTAAAATTCCTAATCCCAAACCTATTAAGCATACTGCTAAAGTTTTTTTTAACAAATGTATCATAACTTGATTACCTCCCATGTTTTTTGTATATTATATTAATCTTTTATGTTATTTGTGCTTTTTTATGTATAATAAATTAAAAGACTTTCCTTATTACACTTACAAATTTACTTGTTTGACAAAACTATAATTCTTTTATAAAATTTTTTAGAGGTGACTGAAAATGAAAAAAGCAAATGCAATTGAACTTGTTAATTTGTTAAAGAAAGCTTATCCACATGCTACTTGCAGTCTAGATTTTTCTACTCCTTTCGAACTCGTGATAGCTGTTATGCTTTCTGCTCAATGCACAGATGAAAGGGTAAACAAAACAACACCAACATTATTTTCTAGATGCCCAGATCTTAAATCATATCTAGATATTGATCTTAAAGAATTAGAAGAAATTATTCATCCTTGTGGTTTTTATAAGAATAAAGCAAAAAATATTAAATTATGTGCAAAACAGATTCTAGAAAATTTTAATGGCGTTGTTCCCCATACAATGGAAGAATTAACTTCCCTTGCTGGTATTGGCAGAAAAAGTGCGAATGTAATTTTATTGGAAGTTTTTGGCATAGCAGAAGGAATTGCTGTTGATACTCATGCTAAAAGAATTTCTAATTTAGTTGGTTTATCCAAACAAAAGGAACCTGAAAAAATAGAACAAGATTTAATAAGAACCTTCCCCAAAAATACTTTAAAGGATATTAATCATTTATTTGTATGGCATGGAAGAAATATTTGTGTTGCAAGAAAACCTAAATGTGATATATGTCCTATTCATCATTTGTGTGATTTTTACAAAAATAAAAGATAATTTTTTGCATAATATGATTTTTTCTGCCCATACTAATTTTAAATGAGGTGATTTTTTGACAAATATTAATTGTTCTTTGAATTGTATTTATCAAAAAGATGGAAAATGCTCTTATTCTTCTGTTTCTCCTTCTCCTATTTCTTGTTTAGAATGTGCTTATTTTGTTAGCAAACAAGTAGATAAAAA
This sequence comes from uncultured Clostridia bacterium, assembly GCA_947631335.1. Taxonomy (GTDB): domain Bacteria; phylum Bacillota; class Clostridia; order TANB77; family CAG-508; genus CAG-269. The sequence continues at coordinate 22,063 of CANRKZ010000009.1, read as the reverse complement.
AAATTAAAATACTGTTTATTGAAATAAACAGTATTTTTTCTTTCTTATTTTATTGACAAAATTTTAAGAAAGAGATATATTTTTATTATATCTATGATAAATTTTTTTAGGAGGGATTTTTATGTTAAGAAGGAAATTAAAAACAATTGCTTTATTAATGTTTGTTGTTTTAACTCTTTCGATTCCTATCGTAAGAGCTGAAAATGAAACAGCTGAACAAACTGATGAAAATATTACTGTTGAGGATCAAAGCCAAGAAGCTCAAGCTATTTCTAACGATTCTGAAAATAGCGATCAAGCTATAGTTGATAATAATATGAAAAAAGGTGATGTTTACCTAAGTGGTGATAATATTACAATCGACTATATTGTTGATGGAAACCTTTTTGTTGTTGCAGATAATGTTACCATTAACTCACAAATTGGTGGAGACGCCTTTATTTGTGCTAAAACAATTACCATAGAAAATCAAGGTTATATTTTCAGTAATTTATTTGCCTGTACTCAAAACCTAACAATTTCGGGAGTTGTTTATGATGTATATGCAACTGCACAAGATGTAACAATTAATGGGTATGTTTATCGAGATGTTAGAATATCTTCCAATACCGTAAATTTTAATGGAATGATTGGAAGAAATGCTTTTGTAACAGCAAATGACATTAACTTTGCACAATTAGCAGAATCAGAAGATCAAGTTACTTCTCAAGCAATGATAGATGGTAATTTTAATTATTACTCTCCTCAAGAGGCTTCTATTCCAGAAAGAGAAACTGTTGGTGGTGACATAAACTTTAAATCAATACCTAGATATAATAGCAATACTATTCAAGAATATATTTTATCATTTGGACAATTTGTTATAACAGTAATTATAATTTGGTTGTTATGTTTATGGCTTGCACCTAAATTCTTAAATAATACTAATGAATTGTTAAGCAAAAAATTATTACCAGTCATTGGTTATGGAATTCTAACTCCAATTGTAATTGTAATTGCATCTATTCTTCTATTCTTACTTGGTATTACAAGTAAAATTGCATTACTAGGATTAATTTTATTAATTTTATTAATTACTATTAGTTCTTCTATCTTTGCTATTGCTGTAAATCGCCTACTTTGTGCAAAATTAAAAATAGAAAAAACACTTCAAACTTTAGGTGTATTAATTATATCTTCTGCAATTATTTGGCTTTTAACAATAATACCTTATGTAGGAATTTTATTAAAATTAATTTTCTCAATGTTTGGTTTGGGAATGGTAATCGCTTATATTTTTCCTACTAGAAAAAAGAAAAATAAAAACAATCAAGAAACAAAAAAAGAAAAACCAGATACTAAAAATTAATAGGTTATTTTATTAGAAATAAATTAAAAGAGTTAATATCATACTGAATCCGAAAAAAATCCAATTTTTTTGGTTCAGTATGATTTATTAATTCTTTTTTAATTCTTCTATTATAATTTTAAAATTTTTTGCCATTAATATTGCAGTTCCTGCAACTAATACATTAGCTCCTGCATTTTTTACTTCTGGTGCTGTTTTTAAATTAATTCCACCATCTGCTTCTATATCAATTTCTATTTGATTTTTCTTTATATAATTTTTTAAATTTTCAATTTTTCTTATCATGCCTTTTAATAAAGTTTGTCCACCTTTCCCTGGCTCTACTGTCATAATTAAACACATATGAATATAAGGTAAAAATTCATATATTTCTTCTATTTTAGTATCTGGTTTTATAGAAAGTCCCACTTTACAATGATTTTCTTTTATATAATTAATCATCTCATAAACTTCTTTTTTATCTCTACAAGCTTCAAAATGAAAAGTAATAATATTAGGTTCTACTGCTAAAAAATCTTGTATTGCTCCTTTTATATCTTCTACCATTAGATGTACATCTAATGGTAGGTTTGAAATTCTCTTAATATATGATGCATATTCTAACATTTTACGATAAGTATCTTTTTTAACGAACTTACCATCCATAACGTCAATATGAAAATAATCTGTTTTAGCTGACTCTAATTCAAAAAAAGTAGTTGATTCTTCTCCTTTTTTTACAGAAAGAATCGATGTTGATATTTCTACCATTTTTTCCTTTCCTCCTTTTGTTTTAATTCTTGATAAATTTTGCAAAATCGATTATATCTTTCTTTTGCTATTTTTCCTACTTTTACTGCTTGTTTAATTCCACAGTTTTGTTCTTTAATATGCGTGCAACCTATAAATTTACAATCTTTTTCCTTTTCTTTAAACTCTTTAAAATATTGATATAAATTCTGGCTTGGAATTTCTGTTATATCAAAAGTAGAAAATCCTGGTGTATCTGCAATATAAGTATTTTCATCTATTTTGTATAACTGAATTGCAGTCGTTGTATTTTTTCCTTTTTTATTTTTTTTACTAATTTCTCCTTCTAATGTTATATCTTTACCAAATATGCTATTAATTAATGTGGATTTTCCCACACCTGAGTTTCCTGAAAAAGCATTTATATTGTTTTTCAAACTTTCTCTTAATATTTCTATTCCCTTTCGTTCTTTTGCCTGTGTTTCAATCACTGTATAACCTATATTTTCATAGATTCGTTTTATTTTTTTAAATTGTTCTTCTTTATCTAGATCTATTTTATTAAATACAATCAAAGATTGAATTCCTAGAAATTCAGAAAAGGCTAATTGCTTATCTAACATTAACAAATCTGGTTTTGGATTTTTGCTCGATACTACTAAAACAATTTGTGTAATGTTAGCCACTTTTGGTCTTTTTACATATACTTTTCTATCTTTTATTTCTTCTATTACTGCTTTTTTATTTTCTTCATCTACTATTTTTATTTCTACTTTATCTCCTACAACAGGTGTAATTTCCTCTTTTTTAAATTTTCCTCTAGCTGTTGCTTCATAAACTTGTTTATTTCCGCACTTCTACTCGGTATAAATTAGCAATATTTTTTATAATAATTCCCTGCATTCTTCCTCCATTAAATTTTTAGGGAACGAAATCACTCGCTCCCTATTTTTATTAAAAACTAATTGATGAATCATTATTAAAGTTTACTGTTTTTGTTCTAGTCCAACTTCCACCATTTGAATCTGTAATAATAAGCGTTAAATCCATTGACCCTTTTCCATTTATTGTTGCTGATTTATTTGTAGTGTTTTTATCGACTCCTGAATCAGAATACAAGGTTGTATTTCCAGATTTTAAAGTGATATTTACTGTTTTTGCTATGGTACTTCCTGTTGAATTTGTGCTTTCTATCTCTTCTGTATAACCTCCAGTTATAGATTTAACATTTATACTTACACTTATGGTTTTTGATTCTTCATAGTTATTAACAGTAATTGTAATGCTACTTCCCTTTTCTACTGATGTCCCTGAATTTAGACTTTGTTTTAATACGACTTTACTTGCTTTTGAACTATCTTCAGAAGTAGTTACTGTTACGACAAATCCTTGTGATTCTAATGTCTTTTTTGCTTCCTCCTGTGATTTTCCTATAACATCTGGTACCACTACCTTTTCTACTCCCGTACTTACATGTATTTTTATAGTATCTCCAGCAAAAGCATCTGTTTCTGGATCTGTTTCTTGACTAATAACATATCCCTCTTGTACTTTTTTACTTGCTTCTTCTATAACTTCTACTTTTAATTTTGCCTCTTCTAAGGCTTCTATTGCCTTTTCTCTTTGCATTCCTACTACTTTTGGTACTTTTGTCTTTTCTTGTCCTTTACTTATTATAACTTTAACTGTACTTCCTTCTTTTACTTTATTAAATCTTTCCATATAGGTTGGATCCTGCGAAATAACAAATCCTTCTGGTACATCTTTATTATATTCTTCTTTTTCTACTTCAAATTTTAATTTAGCATTCTCAATTTCTTGTTGTGCCTCTTCTTTTGATAGTCCTACTACATTTGGCATAGAAACCTCTGGCGGATTTGTTAAATTTAAAGCTAACATTGTTCCACCTAAACTTAGAACAAACAATAGTATTAATCCAATAAAAATACTTAACTTTTTATGATTTTTAATAAAGGTTTTCAATTTACCATCTTTCTTCTGGTTTTGTCTCTTCCTTTTATCAGCATAACCATCAGTATGAATAACTTGTGTTTTTGCTGTAGGATCATAGTCTAATTCTTCTACAAAGTTACCTTCTGGATCTTTTAATGCTTTTTTTAAATCAACTAGCATTTCTGAAGCTGTTTGATATCTTAAAGTAGAATCTTTTTGTAATGCTTTCATAATAATTTTATTAACTGCCATTGGTACATTTGAGTTTATTTCAATTGGTTCTTCTGGTTCATCTTGCATATGTTTTAAAGCTACTGACACAGGTGTATCTGCATCAAATGGTACTCTTCCTGTAACCATCTCATACATAACAACGCCTAAAGAATATAAATCTGACTTAGCATCTGTAAAGCCACCTCTTGCATGCTCTGGTGAAAAATAGTGTACAGAACCTATTGTAGTTCCAAATGCTGTAATTGTTGAATTAGATACAGCCTTGGCAATTCCAAAATCTGTTACTTTAGCAATACCATCTTCGGTTATGATAATATTATGTGGCTTAATATCTCTATGGATGATATTATTTTTATGTGCCATTTCTAAAGCAGATGCAATTTGGATTGCTACATTGATTGACCATTTCCATGGAAGTGGTCCTTTCTCTTTTATGATAATTTCTTTTAACGTTTTTCCTTGTATTAATTCCATTACAATATAATATAAATTCCCATCCACTCCAACATCATAAATTGATACAATATTTGCATGTGTCAACCTTGCTGCCGATTGTGCTTCTGCTTCAAATCTTCTGATAAACTCTTCATCTGTTGTAAATTCATCTCTTAATATTTTAACAGCGACATTTCTTTTTAACACTTTGTCTGTTGCTCTATATACTGTAGCCATTCCACCGTTTCCAACTTTTTCGATAATCTCATATCGATTTCCTAATAGTTTACCTTCTAAATTCATATTTATCTCTCCTTAAATTTTGTTTGTATGTAGATCGTTATACTTATATATTTTTTATAATAATAACTGTTATATTATCATATCCGCCATTTTTATTTGCCATTTTTATTAGTTCTTTTGGTGCTTGTTCAATATCTTTTTTAGCTTGTTTTAACATCTCTTCTTGTGAAACTAAATTTGTTAATCCGTCTGAATTCATAATTAATATATCATCTTTTAAAAACCCTTTTACCATTACGTCTGGTTCTACAAAAGCATTACATCCGAAGTGCTTTCATTAACATATTTTTTTGTGGATGATGAACCGCTTCCTCTTGTGTTATGGTTCCATCTTTTACTAATTTTTGAACATAACTATGATCTTGGGTTAATTTTCTTATGAATTCTTTTCGAATTCGATAAATTCTACTATCTCCTACATGTCCAATAAATGCCTTATTATTATATATTAAACAAACTTCTAAAGTAGTACCCATTCCTTCTAATTCTTTACTTTCTTTTGATTTTTCATATACTACCATGTTTGCATATTCCATACTACTACCTACTAGCTGAATAATACTATCTCTATCTTTTTCAATTTCTTTAAAATTATTTTCAATATAACTTTTGGCCGACTGTATTGCTAAATCACTTGCTATTTCTCCACCTTGGTATCCTCCCATACCATCTGCAAGCATATATAGCTGTACTTCATCTAATGAATCCGATATATAATAAGAATCCTGGTTAATTTCTCTTACTCTTCCTATATCTGATTTTGCATAGGCTTTTATCATTTTTTCACCTCTCTTTTCTTTTTTATTTCTATAAATTTAAAATTTAGCTCTTTTACCATTTACTTTTTTATATCATAAGTTTTTATTTTTTGCAATATTTTTATTATTATCGCTCTTGGAAATCTGTGTTAAATTGATTGAACGAATTAGTTGATTTCATCTCTTTATTTTCTCCTTTTTCTTCTATAGTATTTATTACTCTTTTTACTTTACTTGACAAGATACTATTATGATTATCTAATTCTAACAAAACAACTAGATCTTTAAATAACATATTTTTATTAAATACTGATTTATAATGATTTTCATAAACATTACTAATCTTTGTATTAAAAGTATTTTCATCTAATTTCTGCTTACTTAATTCTTTTATTTTTTTATACACCCCTAATAAAGTATTAGAATAATTTCTTTCTCTTTGATTATAAAAAAACGCTATTTTTATCTTTTTTTCTTCTTTAGTATCTTTTTGAAAATGATATAATAATTTTGTTCCATACAATACCATTGCTTTTTTTATGTCACCTATTTCATCTAATCTATCTAATTCTTCTCTTGTAATATCATCTATATCTATATTTAAAATTTTCTTTCTTTTTAAAATTTCTATTAATATTTTTATCTTACCTTCTATCTGCTTAAAAGTTTCTTTTTTAACATCTAAATTCATTTGGTAATTATAGAAATTCTCTAATAAGTCTAAAAAAATTTCTTCATTCATATAGTTCTTTATATCTTTTTTAATATTGCTTGTTTGTACTATTTGATTCATATTTACATAAGAAATTTTTTTTATTCCTTTTCCTATGCAATAATAGTCATCTCTATCTCTCCTTTTTTCTTTAGATGTCATATATAAGCATAGGGCATTTTCTTGATTTTCACTAGTTGGAAGTATTACAACCCCTGGATGTCCTTTTATATCATATTTATTATCTTCAAATGTAATATCTTTACAGATAATAATTGATCCATATTCTAATATATTCATATTCATTTTCCTTTTTTATCTATGTTTTTTAGGTATTATATCATAATATTTTGGAGATAACAACAAGTCAAAAATTATAACCCTATCCTAAAATTGACTTTGGTCTACTTTGTTTGTATAATGATATATATTAATTAATTAATTAGGAGATTTTAATATGAGTGATAATTTAAAAAAATTGGAATTCCATAAAATATTAGAAATATTAAGTAACCATTGTGTTACTACCATGGGAAAGAATTTAGCTCTCCATTTGATTCCAAGTAATTCTGTTTCAACTGTTGAGTCTTTATTATCAGAAACTTCAGAAGCAGTTAACTTAACCTATCGAAATTCAACTCCTATCTTTTATGAAATAGAAAATATTACAACTGAATTAAAAAACTTGGAAAGTAATCGACCACTTTCTTGTAAATCGCTTTTAAATTTAAAAAATATTTTTAAACTATCCTATGAATTAAAAAATTATTTTTCTAAAGATTTTTTAGATATTTCTGAATATCCTATTTTATCATCACTATTTAATACACTTTACTCAAACAAAGATCTTATAGATAAAATTACAGCTTGTATTTTGGATGAAAATACAATAGATGATAAAGCATCTGATTTATTACAATCAATCCGAAAAAAACAAAGAAATTTAGAAGAAGATATTCATAATCAATTAAATCATATGATTCATTCTTCTCGTTATTCAAAATATATTCAAGAAAGCATTATTACGATTCGAAATGATCGATTTGTTATTCCTGTCAAAGAAGAATATCGCTCTCAGATAAAAGGATTTATTCATGATATTTCTAACGCAGGATCCACTGTTTTTATAGAACCTATCTCTGTATTTGAAATGAATAATGAATTAAGTCGCTTAAAAATGGACGAAGAAATTGAAATTCAAAAAATATTAACAAATCTTACTTTATTATTCTCTCCTTATATAGAAGAGTTAAAACTAGATGTTGCTTTAATTAGCAAATTAGATTTCATCTTTGCAAAAGCTAAGTACTCTAAAAATATAAAGGGAATTACTCCTAAAGTAAACAAAGATAAAAAAATAAATATCATAAATGCAAGGCATCCTTTAATCGACCATAATAAAGTAGTTCCTATTTCAATTAATTTAGGATATGATTTTTCAACTCTTGTTATCACTGGTCCTAATACTGGTGGAAAAACAGTTAGTTTAAAAACAGTTGGGCTTCTTTGTTCTATGGCTTGTAGTGGACTAAATATTCCAGCTGATGAAAATTCTTCTATCTATGTTTTTGACCATATTTTTGCTGATATTGGTGATGATCAAAGTATTCATGATTCTTTAAGCACTTTTTCTTCACATATGATGAATATTGTTAGTATTATTCAATCTGCTAGCAGCAATTCTTTAATATTACTTGATGAACTTGGCTCTGGTACAGATCCGATTGAAGGTGCTAATCTTGCTATTAGTATTCTATCTTATTTTAAAAATTTAGGATCTTTTACTATTGCGACAACACATTATCAAGAACTAAAACAATATGCTTTAATAACAAATGGTTTTGAAAATGCCTCTGTTGAATTTGATATAAAAACCTTAACTCCAACTTACCAATTATTTGTTGGAGTGCCTGGAAAAAGTAATGCTTTTGAAATTAGTAAAAATCTTGGTCTAAGTGGTGATATTATTGAACAAGCAAAATGTAGGATGTCTTCAGATCAAATTAATATAGAAGAATTACTAAAAAGTATTTATGACAATAAAACTGAAATCGAAAAAGAAAAAATAGAAATCGACCAAAAATTAAGAAAAATCTCTGAATTAGAAAAGAGTTTAATTCATGATCGTGAAGATTTAAAAAAACAAGAAGAAAACTTAATAAATAAAGCTAAAATAAAAGCTAGAGATATTTTATTAGAAGCAAAAGAAGAAGCAAATGAAATAATAAAAAAAATGAATCAGCTTACTTCTTCGGATAGAACAAATGCTGATTATTTAAGAAATCAATTAAATCAAAAGATTAAGAATATGAGTTTATTAGAATATCATTCTCCAAAAGATTTTGAACCATCTAAAGCTTTAAATCTTACAGATATAAAACCGAATACAGAAGTATTTGTTAAATCTTTAAACCAAAATGGAATTATACTTTCTCATGTGTCAAAATCAAAAGAAGTTTTAGTTCAAATAGGAGTTATGAAAATAAACCTTAAAATAGAGGATTTGGAAAAGGCTCATAATGATAAAAATTTAAAATTAAATTCTAAATTAAAAACTTCTGGATATACTAGTATTTCTAAATCAAAAATAGCTAAGTCAGAACTTAATGTAATTGGTTTAACAGTAGAAGAAGCTGTTTTTGTAGTAGACAAGTTCCTAGATGACTGCAGTTTAGCAAGACTTCAAATTGTAAGAATTATTCACGGAAAAGGTACTGGTAAGTTAAAAAACGGTATTCATAAATTTTTAAAGACACATCCCCATGTAAAATCATATCGATTAGGAACTTACGGTGAAGGTGAAATGGGTGTTACTATTGTAGAACTAAAATAAGAGCTAATTAGCTCTTATTTTAGTTTGTCTGATTTTCTGTACAAAACTAGATATACTTTTCAACCTTTATTACTCTCCTACCACTTCTTGTGCTTCCCACAAATTCTTTTATAATAAATCTACCCTTTCCTCGAATAGTAATTACATCATTTATTTTTACTTGTTTGGAAACTTTAGTTTCGTTTTGTCCGATTAATAAAAACTCTTTCTTGATTAATAATTTGTACTGCTTTACTTCTAGAGGTTTTTGCTAAATCTGAAACAATATTATCTAATCTTAGTGATGGCACAATAATATTTATCTCTTCTATTTTAATTTCTTTTTTTCTTATATCAGAAAGTTCTTCGATGGATATTTTACTGTTCTCAAATCGAGTAAGTGATGGTAATTCTTTTTTTAAAACTTCTGCAAAATCTTTTACTACTAAAATATCTGCCCCATCTTCTGAAACTAGTATATCTCCTACTTTTTCTCTTTTTAATCCTAGTTTTACAATTCCTCCTAAATAATTTCTGTGAAAATATTTTCCATACTCTTCTTCTGGCAATTTAATTCTAACAATTTTTAAAAATTTACTGTAATTTTTTGCTATCATTTTATCATTATATTTTTCAGGATATACGATTAAAATTTTTCTTTCACTCTCATCATATCCACCAAATAATTGATAGTTTTGAAACTTTATTTTTCTCAAAAAATTTTCTATAAGAGAAATTTGATACATATCTAAAAAATCAGTATATTCTATTTTTTCTCTTATCTTTGTATACTCTATTTTATCTAAGACTTGTGATAAACAGATTTTATCTTCTTGTTTTCTGTAATCTTTTAAGAGCTCTTGTTTATTCATTCTTGTTTTCTTTCCCTTCTTTTATCTTGTTTATATCAATATTTTTAAAAATATATTTTGCATCTTGATGGTATAATTTTTCTAATTCTTTTATATTTCCATGCTGAATAAATTCATCTGGATAACCATAAGATTGTATTTCTATTTTTTCTAATTTTTCATCTATTATTAATTCTTTAACTGCAGTTGATAAGCCATTTAGAATAGTTCCATCTTCGATGGTTATTACCCTTTTTGTTTTTTTAATTGATCTTTTAATATTTTTTTTATCAAAAGGCTTTAAAAATCTAACATTGATTACTTCAGCATTAATTTCTTCTTTTTCTAGCATCTTAGAAACTTGCATTGCTCTTTCTAGTGTTTTTCCGATTGCTAAAATAGATATATCTTCGCCTTCTTTAATTGTCTCTATTTTTCCATATTCTATTTTTTTATGTTGTTTAAATTTTTCTTTTCCTTCTCCGCCTCTTGGATATCGAATTACTACTGGTCTTTTTAAATTTAGTGAAAATTGTAACATATCTTCTAATTCTTTAAAATCTTTTGGTGCCATAATAGTTAAGTTTGGTACTAATCTAAAAAATGCCATATCTAAAGTTCCTTGATGTGTTTCTCCGATCTTGCCCTACAACTCCCGCTCTATCTACACACATAACAACTGGTAAATTCTGAATCGCGATATCATGTATTATCTGGTCATAGGCCCTTTGGTAAAATGAAGAATAAATAGGAACAATCGGAATAACACCTTCTTTAGCCATTCCTGCTGCTAATCCTAGGGCATGTTGTTCTGCAATTCCAATATCAAAAAATCGATTTGGAAATTCTTTTGCAAATTTTGTAAGTCCTGTTCCATCTTTCATAGATGCTGTTATTGCTACAATTTTATCATTTTTCTTTGCCAATTCTACTAATTTATCACCAAATACTTCAGAATAATCTTTTGATTTTGCTTTTTTTGATTTTCCTGTTTCTAAATCAAAAGGTCCTATGGCATGAAATTTATCCGGGTTTTCTTCTGCTATTTTGTAGCCTTTTCCTTTTTTTGTTAAGATATGGATTAACACTGGTCCATCTAATTGCTTACTTATGGTAAGCATTCTTTCTAATTCTTCTATATTATGACCATCTACTGGGCCTAAATAACGAAATCCAATATCTTCAAAAAACATCTTAGGAATGACTAATTGCTTAATACTTCTTTTTACTCTTTGCACAATTTTAACAAAAGGTATTCCTATAATTGGTATTTTAGCAATTTTATTTTTCATAGAAATATTGGACTTTGTATAACCTTTTTTTGTTCTTAATTTACTTAAAAGCATACTAATTCCACCAATGTTTTTCGAAATACTCATTTCATTATCATTTAGTATTACCGTTAATCTAGTTTTACTCCATCCAGCATCATTTAATGCTTCTAAAGCCATTCCTCCTGTTAAAGCTCCATCTCCTATTACTGCAATAACATGATTATTTTCTTTTTTAATATCTCTTGCTCGTGCCATTCCTAATGCTGCGGATATTGAAGTACTACTATGTCCTGTGTTAAAACAGTCTGTTTCTGATTCCTTTGTTTTAGGAAATCCTGCTATGCCATTTAATTTTCTTAGCGTTTTTAAGGATTCTTTTCTTCCTGTTAAAATCTTATGTACATAAGTTTGATGACCCACATCCCATACGATTTTATCTTTTGGTAAATCAAAAACTGTATGTAATGCTATCGTTAATTCCACCACTCCTAAATTAGAAGCTAAATGTCCACCATTCTTAGATACAATTTCTAATATATATTTTCTAATTTCTTCTGCCAGTTGTTTTTGTTCTTGTATATTTAATTTTTTAACATCTTCAGCTGAATTTACTCTTTCTATCATATTATCACCTTTATTATTTTATGTAGTCTTTATAATATCATCTTTTTGCCATTTTGTAAACTATTAAGAGTTTGTAATAAAAACAAGAAGCACCATAATAGTACTTCTTGTTTTAAGGATTAACAATCAGTTTTAATCCCATGGCAATTACCAATTCTTGCATCAAGATCTAATTTTCCTGCATAGATTTTATAGGTATGAAGATCAATTTCTCCTCGAAATTTAAACATTCCATACACATTTATATCGGTAGAATTGATTGTCCCATTTCCTTCAAAATCTCCGCCAACATTAATGTATGTTGCATCAATGTTACATGCTTCTTTCAAGAATAAATCACCTGAAATATCAACACCTTTTTCCGGTAGAATATTGCATGAATTTTTACAGAACATATCTCCTTCTATTCTCAGATTCTCTGCTTCCAGGTTTCCGTTTAGCCATAAACTTCCTGGTATTTCACATTTTCCAAGACAAACAATGTTCCCATTTACAATAATATCTCCCCGAAAATCTTTTGGTATCTTTTGGATTTGCTCTTCAGTAATTTCGCCTTCAAGAATTAAAACTGTTTCCCGCTCCTTTTTCATAGGAGCACACCTCCTTAAAAAAATTATTTAAAACCATATTTATGGTTGCATAAATATATTATCATATATTTACATAATTTTCAAGTTTTTAATTTATTTAATATTTGAGTTTTATGTAAAAAGAGATAGATAACTCTATCTCTTTTTGTTTATAATACAACCACTTCTCCATCTTTTACAGAAACTTTTGATAACTTATTTTTCTTTAATTTACCGTCTAAAATTTCTCCTGCCAATTTATCTTCTAAAACACTTTGAATTGTTCTTCTAAGTGGTCTTGCTCCAAAATTTTTATCGATTCCCTTACTTGCAATTAATTTTTTTACTTCTGGTTCTAATTCTATTTTTATTTTTTGATTCTCTAGTCTTTTGATTACTTCATTTAGCATGATATCAATAATTTTACTAATCTCTATATCGGTTAATTTGTGGAATACAATAATTTCATCAATACGATTAATAAATTCAGGTCTAAGTTCTCTTTTTAAGGCTTCCATCACTTCTTTTTTAGTTTCTTCATACTCTTTTTTATTACCTTCTTCATTATTGTCAGTTTTTGTAAATCCTAATGTTTTCTTGTCTGTTATTAATCTGGCTCCTATATTGGATGTCATAATAATGACTGTATTTTTAAAATTAACCGTTCTTCCTTGTGAATCTGTTAATCTACCATCTTCTAATATTTGCAATAACATATTCATAACATCTGGATGGGCTTTTTCAATTTCATCAAAAAGAATAACAGAATATGGTTTTCTTCTTATTTTTTCTGTTAATTGCCCTCCTTCATCAAATCCTACATATCCTGGAGGAGAACCAATTAATTTAGATACAGAATGTGGTTCCATATATTCAGACATATCGACTCTTATCATAGCATTTTCATCACCAAATAAGCTTTCTGCTAGTGCTTTTGATAATTCTGTTTTTCCAACACCTGTTGGTCCTAAGAATAAGAAAGAACCAATTGGTCGATTTGGATCTTTTAATCCGACTCTTCCTCTTCGAATTGCTTTTGCTACTGCTTCAACTGCTTCATTTTGTCCAATCACCCTTTCATGTAAATTTTTTTCTAAATTTTTTAATCTTACATTTTCATCTTCTGTAATTCTCTTAGCAGGAATTCCTGTCCAATTTGCTATAACTTCTGCTATATTTTCTTCCGTTATATTCGTAATTGATTTATTGCTTTTATTTTTCCATTTCTTTTGTTCTTTTTCATATTTTTGTTTTAATTCTTTTTGCTTATCTCTTAAATCTGCGGCTTTTTCAAATTTTTGAATTCGTACTGCTTCTTCCTTATTTTTTTCAACTTCTTCTATTTCTTCTTCTAATTTTTTCAAAGTTTCTGGTTCTGTATAAGATTTTAGTTTAGCACGAGAAGCTGCCTCATCAATTAGATCAATTGCTTTATCTGGTAAAAATCGATCATTAATATACCTAATAGACATTTTCACAGCTGCTTCAATTGCTTCATCTGTTATTTTTACACCATGATGAGCTTCATATTTATCTCGAATTCCTTTTAAAATTTTAATGGTATCTTTTTCGCTTGGCTCATTTACAGTTACTGGACTAAATCTTCTTTCTAAAGCACTATCTTTTTCAATATATTTTCGATATTCATTTAAAGTTGTAGCACCAATTAATTGAATTTCTCCTCTTGCTAATAATGGTTTTAGAATATTAGCTGCATCAATTGCTCCTTCTGCTGCCCCTGCTCCTACAATTGTGTGTATTTCATCAATAAATAAAATAATATCTCCTGCTTTTTTTACTTCATTTAAAGCCTTTTTGATTCTTTCTTCAAAGTCTCCTCTATACTTACTTCCAGCAACCATTCCTGAAATATCCATAGTAACAACTCTTTTATTTTTTAAAATTTCAGGAACATCTCCTGTTGCTATTTTTTGAGCTAATCCTTCTACTGCAGCTGTTTTACCGACACCAGGTTCTCCAATTAAACATGGGTTATTTTTAGTTCTTCTTGATAAGATTTGTACCACTCTTTCAATCTCTTCTTTTCTGCCTATCACTGGGTCTAATTTTCCTTCTTCTGCCTTTTTTGTTAAGTCTTCTCCAAATTGATTTAAGGTTGGTGTTGAATTATAACTTCCATTTCTCTTTTCAGTTTTTCCATTTTTATCTTCCCCCGCAAAGTCTTCTCCTTCATTTATTACTCTTACAATTTCATTATATAATTTTGGAATATTTGTATTGAGTTCTAATAAGATTCTAGCAGCAATACTATCTCCTTCTCTTAAAATTCCGATTAGAAGATGCTCTGTTCCAATATAATTATAACTAAGTTTTCTAGCTTCTATAAAAGCATTTTCAATTACTCTCTTTGTTCTTGGTGTAAAGCCTAGAGTTTCACCAATTGGTGATTCATTCCCTACTAATTCTACAATTTTATCAATAATCCTATCTGCTGTTATAGATTGATTTTCTAATACTTTAGAAGCTACACCACTTCCTTCTTTTATTAATCCATATAAAATATGTTCTGTTCCAATATAACTGTGACCTAATTCTATGGCTAATTCATTTGCCAATTCAATTGCTTTTTTAGCCCTATTAGTAAATTTATATGTCATATCTATCACTCCTTTCTATGTCCTTTTAATAAAGAACATTTTAAATTTTAACGATTTTTCTCATTTTTAGAAAAGTATTATTTTTCGGCTATAATTTGTTTAATAATCTCTGCCCTTTTTATGTCACGCTCAAGTCTATCATATTGCTTTCCTAGGTATTTTTGTAAACCTGCTGGTTTAGAATATAAATATAATTTTTGTACCTTTAAATCTGTAAGTTCTTTTAAAATCCCTAAATCTGTACCTAATTTTATATTAGATAATAATTCTCTTGCCTCTTCATAAGATATTTTTCTCGCATTTGTAAGAATTCCGTAACTTCTATAAATTATGTCTTCTAATTCTAAGTCATCTTTTGCAAGTAATTTTCTTGCTTGCCTTTCTTGTTCAATTACTTGTCTAACAATTATGTTTAAATTTTTTATAATTTCCTTTTCTGTAATTCCTAGAGTTTGTTTATTAGATATTTGGTATATGTCTCCTTGTATTTGGTTATTCTCTCCGTAAACACCTCTAATATTCATTCCAAAGTCGCTAATTGCTTCCAATATTTTTCTTATATTTTTTGTTTTAGAAAGAGCTGGTAAATGTACCATAACAGAAGCTTTTAGACCTGTTCCAACATCACTTGGACTACTTGTTAAATACCCATATTTTTTATGAATTGCATAGCCTAGAGATTCTCCTATTTTTTCATCTAATTCGATTGCTAAATTTAATGTATTTTCTAAATCTATTCCACAATTAAATACTTGTATCGCTAAATGATCTTTACCACCTACCATAATACAAATGTTTTCATCCTCATTGATTAAAATACTTCCTGTTTTACTTCTTTTTAAAGCAAACTCTGGACTGATTAAGTTTTTTTCTACTAAACTCATTTTGGTAATATTATCCATATCTTTTAGTTTTAGAAATTTTAATCCATATCCAATACAATATAAATTATCTTTTATTTTATTTTCAAGTTTTTCCATTTCTTCTTTTTTTTCTAAATTAAATGGAAACTCACTTAAATTTCTTGCTAAGCGAATTCTTGTACTTTTTACTACATCACAATCGTCACTACTTTGTAAATACCAATTCATAGTTTTCACCTCTTTTATTTTTCTAATTTTTTAATTTCATCTCTTAATTTAGCTGCTTCTTCATATCTTTCTTCTTGAATTGCAGCTTTTAATTCTTCTTGTAGTTTTTCAATTTTTGACTGTTCTTTGCTTTCTTTTCTTTCTTTCTTGTTTTCCTTTTTTCCCATAGTATTATCAATTCTAGAATCTATTACTTTTCCAATTCTTCCTACATGCTGATTAGATCCTTGAATTCTTTTAATGATTGGATCTATTCGATTTTCAAATACTTCATAACAATCTTTGCATCCTAATCTTCCTTTATTTACGATATCTTCAAATGTATAACCACATCCATTACATCTTAAAGTTTTTAAATCATTCAACATCGGTGCAAAGTCTGGTGTAGCCCCAAAGCTGTCCATAAACCCTCCTAAAAAACTTGAAAAATCAATTGGCATACCAAAGTCTATTTGTCCAATTCCCATTTTTTTACTACATTCTTCACATAAATTTAATTCTTTTTTTCTTCCGTTTATATTTTCTGAGTATCTTACATTTGCTTCTCTTTTTCCACAGTTATCACACAACATATTAAATACCTCCTTTATTTTAAATTTAATAACATATTTTTAAATATTCTAGCACGTACTTGATCTTTTATCTCTTTTGGTAATTGTAGTACATTATCACTTGTTGCAACCTTTAAAAGTTTTGCTTCTTTATGATTTATGATATCATATGTTAGAAAGTCACTAATTAGTATATCAACTTCATTTAATGTTAATTGTTTATCTATATGATTAATAATGTGCATAATATAATCTTCCTGCGTATTGTTTACTTTTCGAATTGTAATATGCCCACCGCCACCTCTTCTACTTTCTACATAATATCCTTGTGATGGTTTAAATCTAGTTGCAATAACATAGTTAATTTGTGATGGTACACAATTAAAGCGCTCTGCTAGTTCATTTCTTTGAATTTCAATTGCTTCATTTTTTTCATCAAATAAATCTTTGATAAAATCTTCTATTATATCTGATATTCTCATATATTTTTCTCCTTTACTAAAACAATTTAACTTTTTATTTTTGCTGACTTTGACTTTCTTTGACTTACAATATTATTATACTATTTTTAAAATATTTTTCAAGAGTTGTTTTTGACTTTCCTTGACCTTTTAGTACTTTTATAGTCTATTTTTCTATCTTTATTTCCTTTTTTCTAATCCTATTTATCTTTTTCTTCTTTTTTTGTCATGTTTTCTAGTTCACTTACTCTATCTTTTTGATTTTCTAGAGACACCCATGCAAAATAAGAAGAAATAAACTCCCCATATTTAGTAGCATCTTCTCCTATCTCTTCGATTCCTATTTCCACTTGCTTTTCTTTTTCTTGTTTTTTTAAATTTTTATCCATAAAAATAAATACCTCTTCTCTTTTATTATAGGTATGTACATTTTTTTATTTTTTTATACTTAGATTACTAATTTTTCATAATTTTTTAACTTGTAAACTTTTAATTCTAAATTGAATTGTAATAATTCAATTTTATATATTTTTGTAAGAACACTTGTGAATCTCTTTTATTCTTATTTTGTTACTGGAAGTTTATGAAAAAAATTACGTTAACATATTTCTTTTTTCTTAGAAATATGTTATAATAATAATAATTGGTAAATTAAGGAGGAATTTATTTTCATGTGGTATATTTGGCTAATTTTAGCAGGAGTATTTCTAATTGTTGAAATTATGACAGTCGGATTTTTAATTTTTTGGTTAGCAATTGGCTCATTATTTGCTATGCTTACAAGTTTTTTTACAGATAACATTTTCATTCAAACAACTGTGTTTGTAATATCTTCTAGCATATTATTATTTGCTACAAAACCTTTTGTAAAAAAATTTGCTCAAAATAAAAGCCCTATTAAAACAAATGTATACTCCATTATTGGCAAAACTGGGATAGTAACCACAGAAATTGATTCTATGCACGCAACTGGACAAATAAAAGTAAATGGAGAAATTTGGTCAGCTGCGAGTCAAAATAATTCAATTATACCAAAAGGTAATGAAGTTAAAGTTTTAGAAGTAAAGGGTGTAAAAGCAATTGTTACTCCTGTAAAAATACTTTCTAATTCATAATAGGTCTTTTAATTTATTAATGATACATATAAAAGGAGGAATTTATTATGTGGTTTTTATTAGTATTACTTGTTATTATTTTAGTAATAGCGGCTATGTCTATTAAAATCGTTAAACAATCTGAGGTTTATATCATTGAAAGATTAGGTAAATTTTATAAGGTGGCTGATGCTGGACTTACTATTATCGTTCCTTTCTTTGATCATGTTAGAAGTGTTGTTAGTTTAAAACAACAAACAATGGATGTTCCACCTCAAGGAGTTATTACAAAAGATAATGTTACTATTACAATTGATACGGTTGTTTTCTATCAGATAACAGATCCTGCAAAAGCAGTTTATGAAATTCAAAGTTTAAAGAAAGGTATCGAATATTTGGCGATTACAACAATTCGTGATATCATTGGTAAAATGGACTTGGATGAAACATTTAGTTCTAGAGATGGTATTAATAATCAATTAAGAATTGTATTAGATGAAGCAACTGATAGATGGGGATGTAAAATCGATCGAGTTGAAATTAAAGATATTACTCCACCTTCTGATATTCGAGATGCCATGGAAAAGGAAATGAATGCAGAAAGAAATAAAAGAGCAATGATTCTAGAATCAGAAGCACAAAGACAATCTGCCATTACCATTGCTGAAGGTAAAAAACAAGCTGCTATTTTAGAAGCTGAAGCTGATAGAGAAGCTCAAATTAGAAGAGCTGCCGGTGAAGCACAAGCTATTAAAGAAGTTGCTGAAGCAAAAGCAAAAGAAATTCAAATGGTTTATGATGCTATGAAAAAAGCAGATCCAAATGACAAATTAGTGCAATTAAAATCTTTAGAAGCTCTAGAAGAAGTGGCTAAAGGTGATGCTAATAAAGTATTTATTCCTTTTGAAGCAACTAGTGCTTTGGGTTCATTAGGTGCTATGAAAGAAGTCGTAACTGATAAAAAAGATACGAAAAAATAAAAAAGTATTTTAATAAAAAATAAGAGGTATGCATACCTCTTATTTTTCTGCTTCTTCTTGACTTATAATATGATTCGATTTTTCTTGTTGATTAGTTTCTAATTTTTTCATTGTGTCTTCTATTTAACCTTTTAATGTAGTTTCTGGTTGTAGTCGACACAGTCATTCTATATTCTTTTGAAACTGATATTTTTCAAACAACTCTGGGTGTACTCCTTTTAATGTTCTACTTGCCTATATCAATTCTAATAATTCCTTTGGATTATTGTATTCTATTTCTTTCTCATCTCTTTTTTGCTGGCTACAGAATAATCCAATTCCGTGCATTTTTCTTAATGCATGATGAGATGCTTTGTCATTTACCAAACTCTTTTTGTTTTTCATAGTTTCATAAAAATCTTTACAAATTTAATAAACAAAGCTTTGATCAGAAATTCCTGCCTGTTCAAAATCTTGAGAAAGAATTTCCCATATTTCTTGCAAAGCATTTGTATTAATATCTTCTCCTTCTTTTAGGTATTTTCCTCCTAATAAAAACAAATTTATTATTTCATAAGAATTTGGATCTTTTGCTCAATCAAATTTTTCTCTATTTTTTTGATCTATTTTAAAACACCTTCTGCTCTTTCCTTATATTCTATTTTTCTAATATTGTCATGTAAGTCTGTATATTCCATTTTGATAGTCCTTTCTCCTTTTATAAATTATATACATCTTACTTGTTTTTTTATAGGAAATTTTTTTCTATTTTAATCATATATTCAATTCTAAATAACTCTTATTATTTAAACCCAAAAAAAGATTTAAAGAATATTTCCTTAAATCTCTTTCTTTTATTTTCTATCTAACTTAATTTGTTAATTTTATTTTATAATATATTTTTGGTATTATTTATTAAAATTAATGGTTCATAGCTTCTTCAACAGCCACTGCGACTGCTACTGTTGCTCCAACCATTGGATTATTTCCCATACCGATTAATCCCATCATTTCAACATGAGCTGGTACAGAAGAACTTCCTGCAAATTGTGCATCTGAGTGCATTCTTCCCATAGTATCTGTCATACCATAAGAAGCTGGTCCAGCAGCCATGTTGTCTGGATGAAGTGTTCTTCCAGTTCCTCCACCTGAAGCAACTGAGAAATATTTCTTTCCTTCTAGAGTTCTTTCTTTTTTATATGTACCTGCAACTGGATGTTGAAATCTTGTTGGATTTGTTGAGTTACCTGTTATAGATACATCAACGTCCTCCATCCACATAATAGCAACACCCTCTCTAACATCATTTGCTCCATAACATCTAACTTTTGATCTTTCTCCATCGGAATAAGCAATTTCTTCTACTACTTTTACTTTTCCAGTAAAGAAATCAAACTCTGTTTTTACGTAGGTAAATCCATTAATTCTTGAAATTACTTGCGCTGCATCTTTTCCAAGACCATTTAAGATTACTCTTAGAGGCTCTTTTCTTACCTTATTTGCAGATTTTGCAATTCCAATTGCTCCTTCTGCTGCTGCAAAGCTTTCATGTCCTGCTAAGAACGCAAAACATTTTGTATCTTCTGATAATAACATAGAAGCTAAATTTCCATGTCCTAATCCTACCTTTCTATCATCTGCAACAGAACCTGGTATACAAAAAGCTTGTAAGCCTTCACCAATTGCTTTTGCTGCATCTGCTGCTTTTTTACATCCTTTTTGTATAGCAATTGCTGCTCCTAATGTATATGCCCAAGCTGCATTTTCAAAACAAATTGGCTGTACTCCTTTTACTATTTCATAAGGATTAAATCCTCTTTCTTTACAAATCTCTAACGCATCCTCAAAATTTCTAATTCCGTATTTTTCCATTACTGGCTTTATTTGTTTTATTCTTCTTTCATAACTTTCAAATGTTACTGCCATGTTTTATTCCTCCTATTTATTTAAAAATTATTATTTTTTACAACTATATTCCAAATAGACTCTTATTGTTCTCTTGGATCAATCTTCTTAACGGCTTCATCAAATCTTCCATAGGTTCCAGAAGCTTTTTCAATTGCTTCTTTTGGATCAATTCCTGCCTTAATATTATCCATCATCTTTCCTAAATGAACATATTTGTAACCAATTATTTGGTTTTCTTTATCTAATCCTAATTCAACTATGTAACCTTCTGCAAGATTTAAGTATCTTGGTCCTTTTAAAGAGCTTGAATAAATAGTTCCTACTTGTGATGTATGTCCTTTTCCTAAATCTTCTAATCCCGCTCCTACTGGAAGTCCCCCTTCTGAAAATGCAGTTTGTGTTCTTCCATATACAATTTGTAAAAATAGTTCTCTCATAGCAGTATTTATAGCATCACATACTAAATCCGTATTTAATGCTTCTAATATTGTTTTTCCAGTTAAAATTTCTCCTGCCATTGCTGCTGAATGTGTCATTCCTGAACATCCTATCGTTTCAATTAATGCTTCTTGAATTACTCCTTCTTTTACATTTAATGTTAATTTACATGCCCCTTGTTGTGGTGCACACCATCCAATTCCATGTGTTAAACCAGAAATGTCTTTTATTTCTTTTGCTTTTACCCATTTTCCTTCTTCTGGGATTGGTGCTGGTCCATGGTCTACTCCTTTTTTTACTTGGCACATTCCTTCTAATTCTTTTGAATAAATCATTTTTAT
>CANRKZ010000008.1 GCA_947631335.1 uncultured Clostridia bacterium | reverse complement strand
CCTATTACCTATCCTGTATCTATTTTACTACATCCTCTCTATTTTTGCAATTTATAAAAAGCCCAGCTTTTATTAAGCTAGACTTTCTACATAAATTTTATACTTGTATTTTATAATACATATTTTCTAATTAAGACTACTCCTCCTGCTGTTATAATCAATACAACAAATCCCAATGTAAAATATATTCTCATTTGACCTGTACTAATTGATAACATAACTGGTGCATCATCAATATCATCTTCTCCTTGCTTTTTATTGTCTGGTGTTGAATCTATATCTGGTACTCCATATTCGTTATAGTCTTCTGAAATTTCTGCTGTATTAACCTTAACTCCCATATTATCTTGATTATTAATCCATGTAAGGACAACTTCTACATCAGCATATTCTCCTGGTTGTAATAGTGTATTCTCTAATAATCTTGTTGAAATCACATTGTTTCCTTCATCTGTCCATCCTTTATTATCTTCTGCTACAAATTTCAAGCCTTCTGGAACATAGTCGGTTACTTCTTTTGCATAACCAGCAATTTCACCTTCATTAATAACTCTAATTGAATATCTAAATTTAACTGTTACCTCATTTATCTTTTTTCTATGTAATTCCACTTTTACAACTTGCTCTGGATCATCATATGGCTGATGTCCTGTTTCAGTTACTGTTGTTCCTGTACTATCTATTACAATTGCTTGTGTTACCCATTTTCTTAAAGCTAAATCAAATATCTTAATGTTAACCTTTTCAAAATCATCATCGTCTTGTTGTCCAGGAACATATTCACCTTTTTCATCATCTTTATATCCTGGTAATTTTTCATCTTCTGGAAGATTTACATTATCTTCTTGAGAATCTCTATCCGTTACAGAATTATGATTTTCATCTTCATAAACACTAATATCTGCAATATTAGTAATATTTTCACTCGTCTTAGCATTTTCTTTAACTTTACACATAATAGGAACTTCTTTGTATGATAGAGTATAAGTTTCTTGTGGTGTTGATGGTGTTTCATTTTTAACTGCTTTATTTAACTTACTATTTTTTAAATAATCTGTTGTTACTGTTCTTCCATCTTCTGATACTTCCCAATTATATTTGTTGTTAAATTCGCCCTCAACAAACTCTAAATATGGAGGCAAATGATCTTTAATTTCACTTGCGTAACCATCTATATCGCCTTCATTATATACTCTTAACATATAAACTACTATATCATTTGGCTGTACAACTATTGGTTCTTTTGTATGATTATAAATAGCTGTTGTTGTCATTTTACCATTTTCATCTAGAGTATTTAATTTTGATGTATCTACTTTAGGTGCTCTTACATAAGAACCATCTGCATTTTTAAAATATTCCTCATCTTCAATGTTGGTATCTTTACTAACTGCTATAATAAATTTTCTTAAAGCTAAATCAAAAGATTGTAATATGATATTATCATAATCTTCATCATCTTCATATTTTTTCCAATTTTCCGTATCAGAATCTCTATCATTAACTGGGTTTCCATTTTTATCGGTATCTTCTGAAATACAAGCTTCATTTCTAATAATAGTTCCTGTGATATTTTCTGATATTACTTTCATTTTTACAGATACTTCCTTATAATGAATATCTGCTTCTGTTTTAGTACCATCATTGTTTCCAAAAGCTGGTATTAAGTTCCCTTGTGCTGTTGTTTCATTATCTTTTGATAAATAGTCTGTTGAAATCTGAATTATATTTTCTCTATTTTCATCATAAACAAAATTTCCCCATAAGTATTTTTGGTTAAATTCAATAGCTTCCTTTTCATCATCTGATAAAGTTGTATCAGCCTTTAATTCTTCTCCTTCTTTTTCAGACCATAAAAATTGTAAACCTTCTGGAATATCTTCTGTAATTTCTGAAGCATATCCATCCATTGTTCCCTCGTTGTAAATTCTAAAAGTATAAGTTACTATATCTCCTTTTTTTACTCCAACTGGATCTTTATTTAAGGTGTAGTCCCCTGTTGTAATTAATTTTCCATTTTCATCCAATGTATTTAATTTACTTACATCAACACTTTCAATTCTTTCTGGTACATTTTGGTTATTAACTTGTGTAATTCTTTTAATTAGTTTTAAGTCAAAAGATTGTGGCATCAAAATTAATTTTTCAAAGTCATCATCATCTTGTTGACCTTTATAATAATAATCTGAATCATCTAAATTATCCTTATTGCCAGTACCATCATAATTTTCCATATTATCTTTATTTACACTAGGAATTGTCGATGGTTCAGAATCTCTATCTGCTCCCTTTTGATTTGTAATAGTAATACCACTTTCACTATCAAATTCTTCTGATATCCAGGCAACATTTGTTAGTATCTTACTATTTGTCTCATTTGGTGTTGCCACTACTTCACACTCAATTTCAATCGTCTCTGAATCAAGATTCCCATTGGTATATGCAGATAAGTTATCCGTGTTATTTGGTTTTCTTGTAAAATTTACCGTGTTATTATTCTCATCATAGCTAGCATCGAAATCACCACTTACTACTCTACTAAATTTTAATCCAGTTGGCAATTGATCTACTACTTTTGTTGCTCTTCCTTGTTTTTGTCCTTCATTGTAAATTGTTATTTTATAAATAACTTTATTTCCTGTTTCTACTAACACAGGATCCTTTCTGTGTTTATATGTAGCAGTTGTTCCTGATGTTAATGTATTTTCTTCAATCACTGGAATTCTTGAATTTACCACATCAGTTCCATTGACTTTTGTAATATATTTTCTTAATGCTAAATCAAATGGTTTGGCATCAATCGTTAACTCTTTTTCTACAGATTCAGGATGTTTTTCTGGTATCATAACAGGTTGTGTTCCGCTTCCATCAGTTGCTGATGTCCACAATTTAAGAATTGTATCACTATAATTTATAGTAGTTGCAATTGAAACTTTTGCTATGTCTGCTACTGCTTCTTTCGACACAGAAATATAAAAATTTTGTCCTACTAAATCTTTGATATTAGTTCCTTCTTCTACTTCTTGTTTAGCACTATTTAATAATTTATAATTTATTTGTGTTCCATTATTTTTAGCAATAAGATTAATTGTATATGGTATTGCATTCTCAGTTTGTGTAATATAAATTGGTCCTAATATGTAGTCTGAATTTGAAGACTCATAGCTTAATGTATTTGTGCTTACTTGTGCTGGTGCACCAGTTACTGTTGTACTCGAATATTTATTTGCATTTGCTTTAGCTGTTTTTATTAAATATTTATATAACTGTTCTGCTTGTATTTGCCTTTGTTCTCCCTCACCTAAGTTTTTATTATAATCAGATAAACTGCTATAGCTTTTGCCATCTGTTGTATAATTAAGCCATCTTGTATTTTCTGTTTTATCGTATTTCATATCATGAATATTAGTTTCTTTATATGTTGTTTGTGTAGCATCTTTTTCAAAATAATTTGTAAAATACCAAATAGCAGCTTGTTGTACAGCAGCAATATCATCTTCTGTTAGCAAAAAGCTATATTGCTGTCCATCAATTTCAGCTGCTTCTAATAATGCTGTTTTTTGTTCATCTGAGTCACCAATTAGATATAACATATCTCCTAAAGCCAATAATGCATTATATTTACTAATGGTAGTGCCTGATTCATTTCCTGGAATTTCTCCCTCTACAAGTGCTTTAAAAACATCATTTTGTAATTTTATTTGCTCTCTTTCAGTTTTCATATTGTAGAATACATTATACGTTGCACGTTTTTTAGTATCTGTAAACCCTATTCCTGCATTTACACAATAAATATTCTTATTGCCATCTGATTTTAATTCAGCATTATCGCCTGATCCAGTATATTCTAAAATATTCCAAATCTTATGAGCCATTCCGTCTTCTTTGTTTGTATTTGGATCACCAATTGCATATCCCATATCTGGTTTACTATTTGTTCTTAGTTCTGTAATTCCTAAATATAATGGTGTTGTTGCATTTGTTGCCAATACAGTATTGGGTGCTATCATTAGTATAATGGATACAGCTATTACTACTATACTTAAAAAAGTCCTTTTTAACTTCATAAATTTCTCTCCTTTTCTCACCTTTATATACCCTTTTATAATATTTTATACTTTTTTTCACATTAGTCAATAGGTATTTTTAGTATATTTTTCTATTAATTTTTACCTTGTCAAATTCATTTACGGAAATATGTTTTAGAGCTTTTAAATAAATAAAAAGCCTTACATTACAATTATATTACATTTTTACAACAAAATCAAGGTATTATGTGAATTAAATTAATTTATTTTAATTTCCGTAAGGACAAACCATATTTTCTTTGTTAAATTGCATATTTTTATAGATGAATTCATATGTTTTTAATGGTGATAAAATGACTATAAAACATATATTAAAAAAAGTATTTACTCTTATTTTTATTTTGTTATTTCTTTTTAATTTTTACTATGTCTTTGCTGATGATATAGATGATACAAGTGAAGTTGTAAATACCTTAAATGAAATTGAAATGAATAATACAACTGAGTCCTCTAGTACAGACACCTCAACTTTAAACCTTAATGCACGTTCTTGTATTGTATTAGATCGATTAAGTAAAAAAACATTATATGGAAAAAATGAACAATCAAAAGTAAAAATGGCATCCACCACTAAAATAATGACAGCTACTATTATTTTAGAAAATTGTAATCTAAATGAAACTATCGAAGTTTCAAAGAAAGCTGCTGGTACTGGTGGTTCTAGATTGGGGTTAAAAACAGGTGATAAAATAACGATAAGAGATTTACTTTATGGATTGTTATTATGCTCTGGAAATGATGCAGCTGTTGCTCTAGCAGAAACTGCTGGTGGAAGTATCCAAGGATTTAGTGAAATGATGAATGCAAAAGCAAAAGAATTAGGACTCCATAATACACATTTTGAGTCTCCTCATGGATTGGATTCTGATCAGCATTATACAACTGCTTATGAACTTGCTTTACTTTCTGATTATGCTTTAAAAAATGAATCTTTTCTAAAAATAGTTGGAACTAAAAATTATACTGTAACCATAAATGGATATTCTAAAACTCTATCTAATACCAATGAATTATTAGGTAATCTAAATGGAGTATATGGCATTAAAACCGGATTTACCAATGGAGCAAATCGTTGTTTAGTAACTGCTTGCAAAAGAGATAATATGGATATTATATGTGTTGTACTTGGCTGTGATACTAAAAAATTTAGAACAACAGATAGTATCAAATTAATTGAATATGCTTTTAAAAATTTTGAATATATAAATATTTCAGAACAAATTGAACAATATTTTTCTGATTGGAAAAATCAAAATCCAGATTACTTTACTGTTACTAAAGGTATTACATCGAATGTAAAATTAAAATATTCTGAAATAGAAACTCCTATCCTTCCAATTCTAAGAAGTGAAATCCCATATATCAAAATCGACATAAATATAAATAGAAACCTTCAAGCCCCTTTAGTTGAAAATACAATTCTTGGAGGAATCGACATCACTACAAATAATAATTTTGTTTTACATTGCGATATATTAGCAGAAAATAACATTCAAAAGAAAAATTTTTATAATTATTCTTTTGATCTTTTTAAAAATTATTCTAATACTTTAAACTCTGCTACAAAACTTATTTTGTAAAAACGAAATAGAATATTTTTAAAATCTGAATAATATTTCATTTTTAGATAAATCTTATTGCTACCTTATAATTTTCTTCTATCTCTTACACAATCTATAACTTATTTACTCTCATAAATAAAAACCATAAATCTGAATTGATTTATGGTTTTCTAAATTTTATTTTTTATTTTACGTTTTCTTTTATGTAGTCAACTACATCTCCTACTGTTACAACTTTTTCTGCATCAGAATCTGGAATTTCTATATCAAATTCTTCTTCTAATGCCATTACTAATTCAACAATATCTAATGAATCAGCCCCTAAATCATCAATAAAAGATGCTTCCATTGTAACTGCATTTTCTGCAACTCCTAGTTGTTCAACAATAATTCCTTTTACTTTCTCTAAAACCTCTTCTGAACTCATATCGTAGAGTTCACCTCCTCTCAAGTTTGCAAATGATATATTCATTTGATATTTTCTTTATTATATTTCATTTATATTATATGTTTCTATATTTGTCAAGTAGAATTCTATTTTTTTTTTAATTTATACTACAAAGTCAAAAGATTGATTTTAAAAGGCTTAATTAATCTTTTTGTTGCTTTTCAAACTCTTCTATCATTTTATTTACTGCTTTATTTTCCACAAATTTTTCTGCTTGCATAATAGTATATTCAAACAATAAAGCATCACTACTTCCATGTGCTTTTACAACTGGTTTTTTTACCCCTAAAAATAGTGCTCCTCCATATGACTTATAATCCATTGCTTTTGCTAATGACTTTATAGGTTTTTTAGCTACTACATATGAAATTTTTGTAAATAAATTTTGTGTAAAGCTCTCTAGTAAAGTTCTTTTTACTAATTTTCCTACTCCTTCTGTTGTCTTCAAAAAAACATTCCCAGTAAAGCCATCTGTTACTATTGCATCAATTTTTCCAGAAAAGGCATCTCTTCCTTCTACATTTCCCACAAAATTAATATTTAATTCATCTGATCTTTCTTTTAATAAATTATAACTTTCCCTAACTAATTCATTTCCTTTTGTTTCTTCTGTTCCTATATTTAATAAACCTATCGCTGGTTTTTCGATTCCATAGGTATTTCTTAGATAAATCGTAGACATTTGAGCAAATTGTAATAAATTAATTGGTTTACAATTTGTATTAGACCCTGCATCAATTAATAATAATTGACTTTTATAAGCTGGAAGTATCCCTGCTAGTGCTGGTCTATCAATACCTTTTATTCTACCTACAATTAAAGTAGCACCGAGTTAATAATGCTCCAGAATTTCCGGCTGAAATAAATACATCTCCTTCATTTTCCTTTAACATTTTAAATCCTACAACCATTGAAGAATCCTTTTTACGTTTGATAGCAACTGTTGGTATATCCTCCATTTCTATTGTTTCTGTCGCATTTCTTATTTTTAGTCTATCTGATATTTCTTCTAATTCTTTTCCATAAAATTCTTTAAGTTTATTCCTAATCACATCCTCTTTTCCTACTAAAACTACTTCTGCTTTTACTTTATTAATAGCATTTACTGCTCCCTTAATATTGGCATCTGGTGCATTATCTCCGCCCATTGCATCTAAAATTATTTTCATTACTTCCTCCTATAAAACAAAAAGAAAATTTGGAACATTTTTTAAATTTCCTTCTTAATCCATTATATTTCTAACATATCTATTTTATTATGCTTTAATAAAAAAAGCAAGTAATTATTAATAATTTTATTAGAATAGCTAAAAAAGATGCAAACTTAATTGCATCTTTTTATATGAATTTTATTTAATTATGCTAAAATATCAGCAACAACACCTGAACCAACTGTTCTACCACCTTCACGGATAGCAAATCTTAATCCTTTTTCGATAGCGATAGGTGTAATTAATTCGATTGTCATTGATACATTATCACCTGGCATAACCATTTCTGTTCCTGCAGGTAATTCAATAACACCTGTAACATCTGTTGTTCTGAAGTAAAATTGTGGTCTGTATCCATTGAAGAATGGTGTATGTCTTCCACCTTCTTCTTTTGTTAATACATAAACTTCAGAAGTAAATTTTGTATGTGGATTGATTGTTCCCGGTTTACATAGAACTTGACCTCTTTCGATATCTTTTCTATCAATACCTCTTAATAGAACACCAATGTTATCTCCAGCTTCAGCTTGATCTAATAATTTTCTGAACATTTCTACACCTGTAACAACAGTTTTTGCTCTTTCTGTTGTAAGACCGATGATTTCAACTTCATCTTGTAATTTAACTTGACCTCTTTCTACTCTACCTGTTGCAACTGTTCCACGTCCTGTAATTGTGAACACATCTTCAATTGGCATTAAGAATGGTTGGTCAATTGGTCTTTCTGGTGTTGGTATATAATTATCAATTGCATCCATTAGTTCTTTCATAGGTTTATATACTTCATCATCTGGATTTGTTGATGAACTTTCTAATACTTGTAATGAAGATCCCTTTATAATTGGAATATCATCTCCTGGAAAACCATATTCAGAAAGTAAGTCTCTTACTTCCATTTCTACTAATTCTAATAATTCTGGGTCGTCAACCATATCACATTTGTTTAAGTAAACAACGATATATTTAACACCAACTTGTCTAGCAAGTAAGATATGCTCTCTTGTTTGAGGCATTGGACCATCAGCTGCTGAAACTACTAATACAGCACCATCCATTTGAGCAGCACCTGTAATCATGTTTTTTACATAGTCAGCATGTCCTGGACAGTCAACATGAGCATAATGTCTGTTTTCTGTCTCGTATTCTACGTGAGCTGTGTTAATTGTAATTCCTCTTGCTTTTTCTTCTGGAGCACCATCTATTTGATCGTATGCTTCATATTGAGCTTTTCCTAATAATGATAAATATTTTGTAATAGCTGCTGTTGTTGTTGTTTTACCATGGTCAACGTGTCCGATTGTACCAATATTAACGTGTGGCTTATTTCTTTCAAATTTTGCTTTTGCCATTTTAAAATTCCTCCTTTAATTTTGAGATTTCTCTCTTTTATTTTATTCTTTAAATTTAAAAACTTAATTTTGTACTTGCATTCTATAACATTTCTATAAAAATTGCAAGTGTTTTTTAGTCTTTTTTAGCTCTTGAAGATACAATTGCTTCAAAAACTGATTTTGGAACTTCTTCATAATGAGATGGTTCCATAGAGTATGTTCCTCTACCTTGTGTTCTAGAACGTAATTCTGTTGCATAACCAAACATTTCAGAAAGTGGTATAAATGAATGAATTTCTTGAGTTCCATCATTTCCATCCATTCCTTCCATTCTACCACGTCTAGAATTTACATCTCCAATGACATCTCCCATATATTCTTCTGGAACTGTTATTTCAACTTTCATAATCGGTTCTAGAATAACTGATTTTGCTTGTTTCATACCTTCTTTAAATGCCATAGATGCTGCGATTTTGAAAGCCATTTCTGAAGAGTCAACTTCATGATATGAACCATCAACTAATGTTACTTTAAAGTCTGTAACAGGATATCCTGCAAGAATACCACTTTCTGCAGCTTCTCTCATTCCCTGTTCAATTGGTTTAATATATTCTTTTGGAACAGCTCCTCCAACAATTTTACTTTCAAATTCAATTCCCTTTCCTGGTTCTAATGGTTCCATTTCAAACCATACATCACCATATTGTCCTTTACCACCAGATTGACGAATGAATTTACCTTGAACTTTAACTGCATTTCTAATCGTTTCTTTGTAAGCAACTTGTGGTTTACCTACATTACATTCAACTTTAAATTCTCTTTTTAATCTATCTACAATGATATCTAGATGTAACTCACCCATACCAGCTATAATAGTTTGCCCAGTTTCTTGGTTTGTATAAGCTTTGAAGGTTGGATCTTCTTCGGCAAGTTTTGCTAAAGCAATGCCCATTTTTTCTTGAGCAGCTTTATCTTTTGGTTCAATAGCTATATCAATAACTGGCTCCGGAAATTCCATTGATTCTAAAACAATCGGATGTTCTGGATCACATAAAGTATTTCCAGTTGTAACATCTTTTAATCCTACTGCTGCAGCAATATCTCCTGCATATACTTTATCGATATCTTCTCTATGATTTGAATGCATTTGAAGAATTCTTCCAACTCTTTCTTTTTTATCTTTACTTGAGTTTAATACTGTTGAACCTGATTCTAATGTTCCAGAGTAAACTCTAAAGAAACATAATTTTCCAACAAATGGGTCTGTTGCAATCTTAAATGCTAATGCTGCAAATGGTTCTGAATCTGAAGTTTTGGCTTCTGTTTCATTCCCCTCTAATGTTTCACCTTTAATATGTGGTATATCTAATGGTGATGGCATATAATCAACAACTGCATCTAACAACTCCTGAACACCTTTATTTTTGTATGAAGAACCACATGTTACTGGAACTATTTTATTAGCAATTGTACCAACTCTTAGTCCTTGTTTAATTTCTTCTTGCGTTAATTCTTCACCTTCTAAATATTTCATCATTAATTCTTCGTCTTGATCGGCAACAGCTTCTATCATTGACGCTCTAAATTCTTCTGCTTGTGCTTTCATATCTTCAGGTATATCTGTTTCTTCAACTTCTTTTCCTAAATCATCTTTATGAATAAATGCTCTCATCTTAATTAAATCAACTATACCCTTAAAATTATCCTCAGCACCTATTGGTAATTGTATTGGAACTGCATTTGCTTTTAATCTATTTTTTAATTGATCTACACAAAGCATAAAGTTTGCTCCAACTATATCCATTTTATTTACATATACCATTCTTGGTACATTATATTTATCAGCTTGTCTCCAAACTGTTTCTGTTTGTGGTTGAACTCCACCTTTTGCAGCAAGTACTGTAACTGCTCCATCAAGTACTTTTAGTGATCTTTGGACTTCAACTGTAAAGTCAACGTGACCTGGTGTATCTATAATATTGATTCTGTTATTATTCCAAAAACATGTTGTACATGCAGAAGTAATTGTAATACCTCTTTCTTGTTCCTGAGCCATCCAGTCCATTGTAGCTTCACCTTCATGAACTTCACCAATTTTATGTGTCTTTCCTGTATAGAATAAAATTCTCTCTGTTGTTGTTGTTTTTCCGGCATCAATATGTGCCATGATTCCTATATTTCTAGTTCTTTCTAGTGGGTATGCTCTTCCTGCCATTTATGTTTCCCCCTTTTTTTACCATTTATAATGAGCAAATGCTTTATTTGCTTCTGCCATTCTGTGTGTATCTTCTTTTTTCTTGAATGCTCCACCATTTCCATTTACGGCATCAATTAATTCTCCAGCTAATTTTTCAGCCATTGTTTTTTCATGTCTATTTCTAGCATATGAAACAATCCATCTTAAGCCCAACGTTTGTCTTCTTTCTGGTCTAATTTCTAGTGGTACTTGGTATGTTGCTCCACCAACTCTTCTTGCTTTTACTTCAAGAACTGGCATAACATTTTCTAATGCTGCTTCAAATACTTCTAAAGGATTTTTCCCTTCTTTTTCTTTAATAATATCAAAAGCATCATATACTATTTTTTGAGCAATTGATTTTTTACCATCTAACATAATATTATTAATTAATTTAGTAACAACTTTACTGTTATACATTGGATCTGGTAATACTTCTCTTTTTGCTATATATCCTTTTCTTGGCACTATTCTTCCCTCCTTAAATTTTAATTATATTCTTATATAAGAATATTCGGTACTCTCAAGAAAGTTTTTCTTTCTTGCGCACAGCGCTATATAAATCTATTCTAAATTTAAATGCCTTAATTTAGTAAGAATTACAAGCACTAATTTCAAACTACTAAATTCCTAATCATTTATTTTTTAGGCTTTTTAGCTCCATATTTAGAACGCGCTTGCATTCTATCTTTTACACCAGCTGTATCTAATGTTCCTCTAATGATATGGTATCTAACACCCGGAAGGTCTTTTACCCTACCACCTCTAATTAATACAACACTGTGTTCTTGTAGGTTATGTCCAATACCTGGAATATAAGATGTAACTTCATAACCATTAGAAAGTCTAACTCTGGCAACTTTTCTTAAAGCAGAATTTGGCTTTTTAGGAGTAACTGTTTTTACAACTGTACATACTCCTCTTTTTTGTGGTGCTCTATTATTTGTTAATCTTTTATTTTTAGAATTCCATCCATGTTGAAGAGCTGGTGCTGTTGATTTTGTTTCTCCTGTTTTTCTTCCTTTTCTTACTAATTGATTAATTGTTGGCACTTAAATTTCACCTCCTGTTTTATATTTATTCAAACTACCTAATATTGGTAATTTTATTCGAACAGTTGATATTATATCATCTTTTATAGCCAAAGTCAACGAAATACAACTATTTTTTGTTTTATTTTATATTATAAAAACAGATGAATTTTTATTCATCTGTTTTTACGTACTTTAACAATTTCTTCGATACATCGTGTAATACTAACTTTTGTTTTGTATTTGTGTCAACAAACTTATAATTCATTAGTCCAAACATTTTTTGTGTAATAGTCTGTGATATGATAATTTTATTATATCTTATTTTTTTTCTGTTTTTTACTACTATCTTTTTTATAGGAAATATAAAATATTTTATTCTTTTTCCTTTTATAATGATTATCAGTATAATTAAAAACAAAAACAAAGCAAAAATTATCGTACTAATTCCAAAACAAAACTTCCAATATTCCTTTTGGCAAATCTTTGAAATATTCTCACCTACTACATATGCAATCCAGTAACCTATAATGGCTACCATGACTGTTTTAGTTAATACTTTTCTGTACCTCCACCGAATTGTTAGCCTGCGTACTTCCATATTAATTTCTCCTTCCTTCTTCTTAGATATAAAAGAGGAATAATAAAACCTTCCAAATATGTATTTGAAAGGTCTTTAATATAACTTTCATATTAAATATATCACACTTTAAAAAACATGTCAATTATTATAGTTCTACATCATTCTGTTCTTGTTTTTTAGTTTGTTCTTGAGTGTTATTCGTCTTTTGTTCTTCCGTTTTAGTTTTTCCATACTTATCTTTCACTCCACATGCAGTAGTATAATCCATTCCCATTCTTTGTAAATCTTGAACACTCATATTTTTTAAATTATCTTGCTGCTCTTTAGTTAAAGTAGAATATACTTTTTCATATTTCATTTCTTGCTCTTTCATTTGTTTTTTTAATTGTTCTGAAAGTGTTTCTGATTTATCCATAAACTTAGTTCCTAATTTTTTAGGTTCTTCTCTTTTTTGAAATCTTTCTTGTACTTTTCCTTTTCCTTTTCTAAATAAATTTTTAAGTTTATGTAATCTTTCCGTACCTTTAACTTCATTTCCCTCAATTTTCTTTTCTTTTAGTGCTATTCTGTTCATTACTCCATGTGTCTTTTTAGATAATATTGAATCATTTAGATCTATTTTATAAGAAAAAGGAAATTCTTTTTTATCAACTACTGACTCAATATAATCTGTTAATAAATCATCATCATTTTTTATTGCTTCTAGAATAACTGGATTTATTTTTCTTTTAACCATAATTTTTGATAACCTATCATTTATTCCTTCGCTATCTAATCTATCTTCAATATCAAGTTCCTTGAAAAGATTTTTTCTATCTTTTACAGCTTGCTCTATATCGATTTTATCTACTCTCATTTCCACTGAAGAATTCTCATTATCAATTCTTTGTATATTTTTTATTTTTACATATGCTTCGTTAGTTGAAGCATCAATTTTTATTTCTTCAATTTCTAATGTTCCTTTTTCTGTTTTTTTATTTGTTTGACCACCAGTTATTGGCTCATCTGCTGTTGGTTCATCAGTTGTTGGTTCCTCTGTTGTTGGTTCATCAGTTGTTGGCTCATCAGCTGTTGGTTCATCAGTTGTTGGTTCCTCTGCTGTTGGTTCCTCTGCTGTTAATTCCTCTTCTGTTGGTGATTTATTTTCTTTAGCTTGTGGTACATCTTTTTTCAAAGCTTCTTGTATTCTTTTAGCTTCTTGCATATCTTTATCTTTAAATTCTTTTAATTTACTTTCACATAGTGCCTTTGCTCTTTCTAAATCACTTAACTGTTCTGTCTGTTTTTTATATTTATCATCTAATTTTTTATACTCAGAACCATTTGTTGGAATACGTGTGCCTTCTTTATATTCATATTTAAAATCTTTCATTTCAAGTAAGGTTGATTTCATATTAACTTTTAGTTTTTCTATATCATTATCTATAGATACAGTTTCTCTTGTTAATTCTCCTCGCACCTTATTTTCTTGTTCATTAATTTCTTTTTTACTTTCTCTTTTTCCTTCTTTTTCATTAATTTTCTGCTTTGTTAACAATTTTTGCTTATTACTTAAAAGTTCTTGTCTTTCTTCATCTGATTCTGCAACACTAATTTGTCTATTACATTCTTGTATAAGATCTTTTTGATTTGGTTCATTTCTTAAAATTTCTTCTAATTCTCTTTTCAGTTTTTCAATATGTAAATCACTTTGTCTTAATTTCAAATCAATTTCACTTATTTCTTTTTTTATTTCAGTATTGTCGTATTTCTTTTCAATTTTTTTACATGTTTGTTCATACTTCTTAATCATATTATTTACTTTCGTTTCTCTTTCTCCCATAACTCTCCACCTCATTTTCTACAATTTTACTTACTATGATATATTATAACATTTTTCAAAAAAATAATCAACTTTTTTTGCATCTTACTCCATATTTCTTTTTAGACTTTTTAAGCTTCTAGTAGCTAATTTCTGATATCTTTCTTTTTTATCACTGATTTTTTTCCCTTCTAATTCTGGTAATATTCCAAAATTAGCATTCATTGGCTGAAATTTCTTATTTGGTGTAGATATGTATTTACCTAATGACCCAATTACTGTATTTTCTGAAAAAGTAATTCTTTTATTTATTCCCTTAAATTGATTTATAGCATTAAGAGCAGCTACCATTCCTGATGATATAGACTCTACATACCCCTCAACGCCAGTTATTTGTCCTGCAAAATATATATTATTATTTTTCTTTAATTGATAAGTCTCATCTAACAATTTTGTAGAATTTATATAAGTATTTCTATGCATTACTCCATATTTTATAATATCAGCATTTTTCAAACCTGGTATTTTTGCTAATACTCTTTTTTGTTCCCCAAATTTTAAATTTGTTTGAAACCCAACCATATTATATAGATTTGCCTGTTTGTCATCTTGCCTTAATTGAACAACTGCATACGGCCTTTTTCCTGTTCTTGGATCATCAAATCCTACTGGTTTTAGAGGTCCATATCTTAAAGTATCAATTCCTCTTTTAGCCATAATTTCAATTGGCATACATCCTTCAAATATCTCTCTTTTTTCAAATTCATGCAACATAACTACTTCTGCATTAACAAGTTCTTTCCAAAACTGTTCATATTCTTCTTTGCTCATTGGAAGATTTATATAACCTTGTTTTTTTTCCTTTTCTACTTCTAATCTCTTTTTCCATTCATCTATGCTTTCCTCTTTTTTCTTTTCTTGCTGATATCTATCTCCATAAAATGCAATTGAAAAATCTATGCTATCTTTACTCACAATAGGAGCTGCTGCATCATAAAAATAAAATTTATCCTCTCCTGTTAACTTCACAATTTCTTTTGAAAGTATTTCTGATGTTAGTGGCCCCGTTGCGATGATAATAATTCCCTCTTCTGCTATATTTTCGATTTTGGTGACTTCTTGATTTACTATTTCGATTAATGAATTCTTTTTTATTTCTTCTGTAATTCTTCTTGAAAACTCCTCTCTATCCACAGCTAAAGCCTGTCCTGCAGGAACTTTAGTCTCATCAGCAATTTTAATTAATAATGAATCTAATCGCCTCAATTCTTCTTTCAATAACCCACAAGCATTTGTAATTAAATTAGATTTAAAAGAATTACTGCATACTATTTCTGCTAAATATTTACTTGAATGAGCAGGCGAGTATTTTTTAGGTTTCATTTCATATAATTTTACTTTTATCCCTCTTTTGGCTATCTGATAAGCTGCCTCGCTTCCTGCTAATCCTCCACCTATAATTGTTATATAATCTTTCACCTGTTGTTTTTCCTCCTATTTTAATATAAAAATTCAGGATGTCTCTAAATAACTTTACTAATTTTGAAACATCCCTTAACTTTATTTAATCTCTTTCTATTTCTTGTTTATCCTGATCTTTTTCTAAAGACTCCAAAGATACCCATCCATACAAACTTTGTCCATCTTCACTTTGAAGTGCAACATATTCTTCAACATTTTTATTTGCATTTTTTTTGAGTTTTTTATAATTATTTCCTTTTTCTTTCGTAGTGGCTAATATTTCTTTAGTACCATCCTTATTTTCTTTTATTAAGGCTTTGTTATAAAATTTCACCTTTGTATCTTTAACAAAATGTCCTTTATTACCCGTTCCATCTGACACTTCTGTATATTCCATATTAGAAGGAGCAATAAATACTTTATCTGATTTTGTATCTTTCTTTTCTTCTTGTTTCTTATTTTTCAATTCACGATTTTCTTTCATTTTCTTTACTTGTTTTTGATTTTTCAATTCATGATTTTCTTTCATTTCCTTTACTTGTTTTTGATTTTCTGTCGTAGAAATTATTTCTTCTGTCTCTTTATTTTTTATTGACTGCATATAAATAGAATTTTTAAATTCATTATTACTGTGATTTATATCTGTATAGGACTTTTCATTATGTGGCTTATCAGATTTTGTGGTTTTCTCTCCTGCAGACACTCCACTAAAACTGGCTACTATTGTTGCCATAGCAACAGCTACAAATCTCTTGAAAAATTTTATCTTAGACTTATTACCATTTTTTTGTCTTCTTCTAGCTTTTTTATTTCTTAAAATTATATCATTATCTTCACTTTGATCTATGTCACTTACTAAGTTTACGTTTGTATACTTAGGTAGTGTTGTTTCTTTCTTTCTTAATCCTGCTGAAATATATAAATCATTTATTTTATCTTTAAATTGTAATAAACTACCATTTATTTTTTCATATGGTAATATATCAGCTTCTTTTATATTATTCTTTTCTAATTCTATTTTTAACTCATACAATTTATCATATTTACTAGTTAATCTACCTAAACTTCTTCTAATATCTCCTTGTTTTCTTGATCCCTTTTCTATCCATTTTTTAATATCTACATAATGTTTAATTGTATCTATATATACTTTATAATATTGTTTTTTTAATTCATTGATCCTTGCATTATCCATTTTACTCTCCTTTTTAACAATTATATTATATATATTAACATAATTCGAGTAAAATTTCAACTATTTTAAATTCTTTTATTCAAATAACTTCATTATTTCATCTTTTGAAAATTTATGGATAAAGGTTGTCCTAGTTCCTAGAACTTCATCTGCTAATTTAGACTTCTTTTCCTGTAATTCATAAATTTTTTCTTCAACAGAGTTTTTTGTAATTAATTTATATACCTGTACATTATTTTTTTGTCCAATTCTATAAGCCCTGTCTGTAGCTTGATTTTCTGCTGACGAATTCCACCATGGGTCATAATGGATCACCATGTCTGCACCAGTTAAATTTAATCCTGTTCCTCCAGCTTTTAAAGAGATAAGAAATACCTTTATTTCTGGATTTTCATTAAATTCATTAACTAAATCTATTCTTTCTTCTACTTTTGTAGCACCTGTTAATTTAAAATGTTTTATATTTCTTCTTTCTAATTCTTTTTCTATTATTCCTAACATCGATGCATATCCAGAAAATAATAATATTTTATGTCCAGATACAACACCATTTTCAATGATTTCCATACATTGTTCTAATTTACTACTTTTCTCAGAATAATTATTAATAAATAAACTTGGATGACAGCATATTTGTCTTAGCCTAGTTAACGCTGCTAAAATCTGTATTTGACTTTTTTCATATCCTTTTACTTCTAAAATATTTAATAGATCTTGCTTCGCTCTATCCAAATAAGATAAATATATTTTTTGTTGTTCTACTGTCATCTCACTATTTAATACTGTAACGGTTTTTTCTGGTAATTCTGTTAAAACTTCTTCTTTTGTTCTTCTTAAAACAAATGGTTCTATTAACATTTTTAATTTTTTCATAACTTTTTCATCTTGATTTATGGTAATTGGTATCTCAAACGTATTCTTAAATTTCTTATAAGTATACAAATATCCCGGCATAATAAAATCAAATATTGACCATAATTCTGCCAAAGAATTTTCAATCGGAGTTCCTGTTAATGCATATCGTGTATCAGCTTTTATTTGCTTAATTGATTTTGCATTTTGTGTATTGCTATTTTTTAAATATTGTGCTTCATCAGCTATAATAAATCGAAATTGATAATCTTTTTCTTTATAAATCTCAATATCTCTTTTTAGCAAGTCATACGAGGTAATAACTAAATCATAATTATCAATTTCTTTGATTTTTCTTTTTCTCTCTGAGAGTGTACCGCTTATGACTAAAGTTTTTAATTCATTAACAAATTTATTAGCTTCATTTTGCCAATTTAATGTTAAAGAACTTGGAGAAACCACCATACTTGCTCTTGTCTTTTTTTCTATCTGTTCTTGTCCTGGAATAACATTTTCACTTAATTTACACTTTTCAACATAATCAATAATAATAGATAAAATCTGTATGGTTTTTCCTAGCCCCATGTCATCAGCTAAAATCCCTCCAAATTTATAATAATCTAGTATTTTTAGCCATTCAAATCCTGTTTTTTGATAATATCTTAAAATGTGTTTTAATTTTTCTGGAACCTCTATATCTTGCTCTATCTGTTCTTTGTTTAAACGATTTACAATTGTTTTATATTCCGAATTTTTTATAATTTCTGTTCCTTTTATTCCTTTCAGTAACTGATTTAAATACAGACTTCTAGAAACAGGAATTATCATTTCTCCACTTTCTAATTCTTTATAATCTATATCCATCCCTGTTACAAATTTCTCCAAAAACTCTATCTCTTTATTATTCTCTAAATCCAAAAAGGTCCCGTCTTTTAATCTATGATATTTTTTCTTCAAAGAATATTTTTTTATAATTTCGGATAATTCTCTTATATCAACATCTAAATTTTCTAAATTAACTTTTAATAAGTTATTTTCAATCTTAACACCTATATTTCCTATTTTAGGTTCTTTTATTTGCTTTTTTTTAAAATTATCTGTTACTAAAACTTCGAATTGTTGCATATAATAATTAATATCTTGAACTAAAAAATCATATATTTTATCATTATTTGGTAAAATAAATCTTAAATTTTTAGTGTCCAACATAAATCCGGTTTGCCTAAAAATATTTAATGCCTTTGTTTCTTCTATCATATTTCTTGAAAAATCTTTTTTTATTTTTTCATTTAACGGATTAAATTCTCTTCTCCCATAACAAAATTTAACATCACATATCAAATAATTATTACTATCAAAATCTAAAAATACCTTTACTATTAATTTTTCTGGTTTGTATTTTTTTATTTGGTTTTTCGGAATATTTTCAATGATTATCGCATTTTTTACTCTTGGAATTACCACTGAAAATAATTGTGTTAAATCTTCTTCTCGTAATTTAACATCCGTAATATAATTTTGTCTAAATATTTCCAGTAATTTTAAATTTGAATTCTCAAATTCTTTTGTACATCTATATAATTTTTTATCATCTAGAATATATTTATAATTTTTCCCTTTTATAATATTAATTTTATAAATTTCTATACTTGGTATAATTTCATAATAATCTTCTGTTTTTCTTAATGTAAATTTTATATTGGGTTGTTCTTCTGTAAATTTTATTTTTTCTAAGCGATATTCTCTTTGAAATTCTATACATCTATCTCTTAAAATATCAAATAATTCATCTATCGCACTATTTCCAACAATAATATTTGTCTCACTCAATGCTTTACCATAATATTTATAATTACTATTCGAATTAGAATTTGCATAATTTATAATTTCTGCATATTTCATAATAAATTCTAATAGTTTTTGACTTTCTTCTTCAAAAGCTTCTTCTGTATGAATAAATTGTAGTTTTTCTCCATAACGATAATATTCTTTTTCTCTCATTCTATTATAAAATTCAGCTAAATTTTTTAGTCTATACATCTTTTTATTTCCTATTTTAAATTCAATTTTCATGTCTCCTGAAAATTTATCATAAAATATTTTAGGTTCAATCTTTATAGTTCCTGTCTTTTTTATCTTTTTATCCTCTGCAGTGATTCCTTCAATCTCTTCATTATAAAATATGTTTACAATTTGTTTAAAATTCTTATATTCTTCTTTACTAATTGGCATTTTTTCTCCCTCACTTGGCACATTATTATATACTACTTTTTAAAAAAGCACAAGAGCTATATCCTTTTTAACATTCATATTGTAAGTTTGTTAAGCTACTTTTTGCCATAAAATATACAAAAAAAGATAATATATTCATTTTAAATAAAATTTTTACAAGAATATATATATTTTTTGATAGAAGTTTACCCAGCTCAGTTTGTTATAATCTCTTTTTCTTTTATACTATACTTCACTTTTTTCATTTAAATTCATTTAGACATTTAGACATAAAATGAACCCTCCTTATTAATATCTTTTTTCTAATAAGGAGGGTTCACTTCATAATTTAAAAATATCTCTTGTTTTCTCTCATGTTTTAAGCACATTTTTTTTACTAATTTTCAAATCTTTATAGTACTGCACAATTAACTCATCTAATTCAATACTTAATTTATATGTAATACTATAATCATCTCCATGCTCAATACTTTTATTTAATTTATTTCTTAATTTACAAATTTCATCATTCAACATATAATTCTCTCCTTTTTCTTTTATTATCTTTTGTATATTTATAAATTACCACATTATTTTCTTCAAGTCAAGCATTTTCAATGGTTTTTGCCAACTTTCGTGTGACATTTTTTCACTTCTTTCGACACGGTCAGACAACAAAAAACGGCATTGTTTTATTTTTTCAACAAACACCGTTTTTCTTACATTTTTTATAAAACATTTTTATTTATTTTTGTTCATTTTTCACAATAGAAATGACCATTTTTTCCTCTTTAAAGACATCTTTTAATATCTGATTTATATATTCTAATTTTACGCCTTCGATCTCTTCTATATAATCAAAACTATTAATTCCTTTAAAATAATCTGCCAAAAACATCCTAGCAATATCTTGCACATCATTATATTCTTTTACATATCCACCGTAAATCATTTTTTTAATCCTATTAAAATCCTCTTCTTTTATACCATTTGTTTTTAATTTCTGAATTTCTTCTTTA
The DNA here is from genome assembly GCA_947631335.1 of uncultured Clostridia bacterium. GTDB lineage: Bacteria > Bacillota > Clostridia > TANB77 > CAG-508 > CAG-269. The sequence continues at coordinate 20,362 of CANRKZ010000008.1, read as the reverse complement.
AATTTACAATATAATTTTTCAGGATCTGTTGACTGTCCTGTTATTAAAACATGTGCATAATCTTTTCCAAATTCATAATCTAAACTTGGCATACTATATAAAATTCCTTCCTGATATAATTCCCTAAACAAATTTGAACTTCTTCCAATTATAATATTCATTAAAATTTCCATACCAATATGTTTCTGAACCATTAAATTTTTATTTCCCATATCTGAATTATCTTTTTTGTCTTTGATTCCTATTGCATATAAAGGTTGACTTACTTCTAAATTTTGTTCTATTCTATTTTTTACTATTGTTTCTGGTTCTTTTGGATAAACTCTTTTTATTTCCCCTTGGTTTTTCTTTACAATTAGTCGTTTTTTTACTTCTTTTAACATTTCTTCTGGATCAAAATCCCCGCAAACTACTAAGGCCATATTAGATGGATGATAAAATGTATGATAGCATTTATATAAAATTTCTTTGTCTATTTTACTTATTGTATCTATTGTACCAGTTATATCAATCTTAATAGGATTATTATGATACATTGCTTGCATTGCATTTAAATAAACTCTCCACTCTGGATAATCATCGTACATCATAATTTCTTGTCCTATAATTCCTTTTTCCTTTTCTACGTTTTCATCTGTAAAATAAGGATGTTGAACATAATCCATTAATTCATCCATTGCCTCATAAAAATTGTCTGTACATTCAAATAAATATGCTGTATGATCATTTGTTGTATAAGCATTTGCATTCACCCCTAAAGCTGTTAAAACATCTAAACTGTTCGTTCCATTTTCTTGTTCAAATAGTTTATGTTCCAAAAAGTGTGCAACTCCATTTGGTACTCGTGTCTTTTCATCTTCTCCTGGTACAAAAAACTCACTATCGTTTGAACCATAATTAGTTCCCCATATTATATATTTTTTTTGAATTCCAGGCTTTGGAATTATCATGATAGTTAATCCATTTTCTAGTTTTTCTATATAGAGTTTTTCTTTAAGTTTTAAGTTTTCTATAATTTGCATTCTTCTTCTCCTTTCATTATAAAACTATTTTTAATCTCTCAAAAAATATATTGTATTGATATCTACCCTTTTAGCAATATTAATAATGTCATCTCTGTTTATATTTTTAATTTTTCTAATATATTCATCTAAAGAAACTTTTGATTGCGTTAACTCTTGTCCAAAATAATAAGTAATTCCCGTATCTTGTTCGTCATCTATTGTCTTTATAGTAGCTACTATTCCTCTTTTAGCATTCTCTATATCTTCTTCTGTAAATTCTCCTTTTTTCATATCTTCAATTTGTTTCTTTATTAACTCTAATGCTTTATCATAATTTTTAATTTCAATTCCACAATTTATAAAAATATTGTTTTTGTAACGTAAAAAACTAGAACTAGCAACATACGCCAAATGTGCTTTTTCTCTAACATTCTGGAACATCTTTGAATTAGCCGTTCCCCCTAATATACTATTATAAATTAAAGTAGGATATTTTAATTCTTCTTTGTCAAGATTGATATCTAACCCTAATATCAATTTCCCCTGTGTTACATCCATTGATTCTGTAACAATATTTTCTTTTTTATTGAATTCTTTCAAATTATTTTTAGGGATTTGATATTTAGGGTCTCTTTCTTGTAAGATCTTAATGTTCTCATTATTTTCTATTACATTTCTATTTTCCTCACTAATGTTTCCAGATACAAAGATATCAATTTTACAAGAATTTATTAGTTCTTTATAATATTTATATAAATTTTCTCCATTAGTTTTCTCTAAATCTTCAATATATCCAAATTTATATAATCCAAATGGATCTTCCGGATACATTTCTTCTATACATCTATCCATAGCATATCTTGCTTTATTATCAATTTTCCCCTCAATTCGTTGTCTAATATTGTTCTTTTCTTGCATTACATACTCTTCTTTAAAACTACCATTTTCTATATAGGGGTTAAACACAATATCAAACAAACTTTTAACTGCCAATTCAAATAATTTTTTTCCATCTTTAGGCAAATATTGTTCATTAATAATTTCTATATAAAACTTTAAAACTTGATTATCTCCAGTTTTATCTAAACCACAATCAAACCCTGCACCATACATTTCTTCCATTTGCTTGCTAATTTCTTCTTGAGTTGGCATATTGTTTGATCCTCTTCTCAAAATTGTTGAAATCATTGCATTTTTTGTAACATTTTCTCTATTTAATTCTGTTGTTAAAAAAACAGCAATTAAATTCGTCTTAAATTTGTCTGTATGAATTGTATGAAGCTTAATTCCTCGTTTTAATTCTACTTCTTTATATTCCATAAAATTTCCTCCTTTTCTCTATTTATATTATAAGCAATTATTTATTTTTTATCATAAAAAACAAAAATTGGAAGCTTAAAGTATATTTACCCCCTATTACTTCCAATCCTAAATTTCCTAATTAAATTTTCTTTTTCTTGCTGCCTCTGATTTTTTCTTTCTCCTTACACTAGGTTTTTCATAATGCTCTCTTTTACGAACTTCTTGTAAAACTCCATTTCTCGCGCATTGTCTTTTAAACCTCTTTAAAGCATCTTCTATATTACCATTATTAACTTTTATTTCTGACATTTATATTTCCCCTCCTTCCAGTCCATACACACTGTATGTGGGATAACCCTTATAACGTAACTATTATACCTTATAATATAATAACTTGTCAATAGTTAAATTTTAAATAATATTGCTTTATTGTCTTTAGATTCTTTTAAAGATTTTTTTACATCTATAATTCTTTGATTACTTGAACCTCTAAATTTTAGTTTTATATCTTTCTTCTCTTCTTCAAACTTTCCATCAACCAATACATCTATATAAGATAAAAATTCTGGAGTTTCTTCCCAATTTTTATACATTTTCCCCATGATATCTGTTTCAAATGTATAACCTGAATAACACCAAATATTCTTTTCTGGGAATTTCTCCTTTACCTTTCTAAGCAACGGCAATAGTCCTTGTTGATTTGGATGTTCCAAAGGTTCTCCTCCAAGTAACGACAAGCCTGATATATAAGAATGATCCATTTCTTGTATCACCTTTTCAATCTCCTCTTCTGTGAATTCTTTTCCATAGTTAAAATCCCATGCTTGTTGATTGAAACAATTTTTACAATGATGACTACAGCCACTTACAAAAACTGAAACTCTTACTCCTAATCCATTTGCTATATCTGCTTTTTTTATATCTGCATAATGCATACTATCATCCTCTTTTCTTATTTTATTTTAAAAAGGGCAATAAATCTTTAACAAATCCATTTGTTGCCGGGATACACCACAATATTACTATCAATATTACTATAATAACTGCTGTCAAACCTGCAGCTATAAGATCTTCTCTTTTTATTTTTCTCTTTTCTCTTTTTGGTAAGTTGCTAAATGTAATTTTTACTAAATCTATTAAGCTCATAAAAGTTCCAACACCATATTTTTTTTCTTGTGTTTGTTTATCTTTTGTCTTTTCCCTTTGATTTTTTTCACTTTTTTCTACTTGCTGTTTTTTTATAGAATTTTGTGATTGATAATTATGTACTTGATCTTGTTTTTCTTTCTCTAATTCTATATCATATTGTTCTTTTAAAAAGTCATCAGAAAGTATCTTATACGCTTCATTTATATCTCGAATTCTTTGTTCTGCATATATTTTCTTGTCTCCAGAATATAAATCAGGATGATATTTTTTTGCTAAAACTCTATATGCTTTTTCAATTACTTCTTTTGAAGCTCTTGGATGTACTTCTAATATTTCATAATAGTTTTTCATTCTTTTACACCATTTAGACCTTTCTTTTGTTATTGTTTCTATTCTATACTAAAAAAAAGAAAATATCAATATAAAATTGCTACTTTCTTTTTTTATACCAAAATTAATATTCATTAATCTTTTTTATTTCATTTTATTTCTTAATTTTAAGAATCTTATTCCAAAAAATACTACTCCAACTACACTTATTGCAATCATTATTACGAAACCTAAAGTTCCTGCATATGGTAATGTTTTAGGAGCAATTGTTGGGTCCTGTGTTTCCTTTTCAGGTACTGTTGGTTCATTTTCATCAATATCCTCAGATGGTTTACCTTTATCTTGTACTATTTCTTCTGTTTCCCATTTAGCCTTTAAATTTATATCTTTTGTTACTGGTTCATCAAAAGAATATTTTACTTCTTTACCGTTTTCATCTTCATAATACCAATATTTAAAAGTATAGTTTTCTTTTTCTGGATCTGTTGGCTTAGTTGCCTTGTCGCTATATTTTACAATTTGATCATCTAAATCTCCTTCTTTTACCTCATTACCACCTTGAGGATCAAAAGTTACTTTATATTTTTCTTTATCATAGTATAACTTTAATATTAATTGTCCATCTGCTGTAATAACTCCTGTTTTTTCTTTTAGTTTTTCAGCATTATCAGTTTCTTTATATCCAGTATAAGTTTTAGGTGTAGCTGTTATTGTTTGTCCTATTTCTCCTACTTTTGTTTCTGTATTTTTCTTTTGATATGTTCCATCATTACCTTCGAAATAATATTCTATTGTATAGTTAGCATTTGTTGCTTCAGGTTCTACTTTAGTCCATTTTGCATATAAATGTTTATCCCCTGTACTTCCTACTGGTATAGATGTTACACTGTTTCCTGTAAAATTAGAATTTTCATACCATCCATTAAATGTATACCCTTCTCTTGTTGGACTTTTAAATATTACTTCATCCTTAATTGTATATGTTCTTTGGTTGTCTGGAGATGGTGCTACTCCTCCATTTAATTCATACGTAATATTATAATTAATAGGTTTCCAATCTGCTGTTAATTTTATATCATCTGTAACTTCATTTGAAAAATCATATGTAGCTCCATCTTCTGTTTTCCATCCATTAAAAGTATATCCTTGTTTTGTTGGATCTGTTGGCTTAGTTGCAGTATTTCCAGGTTTTACAGTTTGAGTTTCTGGTATAGGTAATCCTCCCTTTGTATCAAACTCTACATTATAATTTTTCTCTATAACATTATTGATAAAGAAGAAAGGTGTTGCTGCCTGTTTTTTCTCAAATGTAAATGTCATAGGAATTTTATTTTTATTTTCCATTAGTAAATAAACATTTGCATTATTCATGTTTTGATCCGTATTGGAATAAAAATATGCTCCTTTTGTTTCACTTCCTGATTTTATATCTTGATAATGCAATTGATCATTTCTATGAGTTACATATGTAGTTTCTTTACCAACAACAAAATCCTGAACAGCTATTCCTTGATTTAAATCAATATCTCCTAATTCAAACAATCCTGATATTCCTTTTTGAGCTAAACCTAAATAAGTTTTATATTCGGTAGGATCATAAGACAAATTTCCTATTCTATATTCTGTCTCAACTGTTACTTTGTTGTTATTACTATTTCCTGCATATATGGATGGATTAAAGTATATTTCTTGTTTATTTTGGTCATATTTTTTAACTAAAAATCCTACTTTTTGAACTTCACCATTAGAAAGGCTCGTATTTGTTATGTTATTAACTTTTAATTCTACATCATAAGTTGTTCCATCACAATGAACAGCATTCTTATATACAATTGAAAAAAGATGACTTTCTGGTAAAGATTTTACGCCACAAAATTCTATTGTATACCATACATTATAGGTAGAATTTTCTGGAATTTCTTGATAATAATAACTAATATAGCTTCCATCTCCGAAATTCAGTTGTAACTTTACTATATCCGTTGCTCGCTAATAGACTTTAATTTCCCATTAAAATAATCAATCCTTCTATTATTTAAACCACTTGAATCAGCGTTATACTTTGCATCTAATGTTGTATCTTGTGTAACATAAGTAGCTTGTTCACTACTCCATAATGGTGTCCCACCTATTCTTGTATAATCATATGCAAAAGCATAACTACTAAATAATAATGTAAATATTATTAACAATATACCTATCTTTTTTCTCATACTTATTCTCCTTTTTTGTTCAGATTTAATCCACTAACTTTATTATACTATAATATAAATTTATTTCAAGCACATTTTAGACTATTTTCACTTTTTTGTGGTTTTATTACATCTATTCTGCTGACTTCCAGGTTTTTGTCATTTCTATTACTTTTCTATTACTTTTCTATTACAGAAAAAGAACGTGATTATCACGCTCTTTATTTATTATATTATTGGTTAAATATTGCTTCAAATTCATCTGATTCGATTTTTTCTTTTTCTAGAAGTATTCCTGCTACTTGGTGTAATTTATCTACATTATCAGATAATATCTGTTTTGCTCTATTATATCCATTATCCACTATTTTCTTTGTTTCCTCATCAATAATTGCCGCTGTTTCTTCTGAATATTCTCTTCCTTGAGCAATATCCCTTCCTAGAAATACTTGTTCTTGATTAGATCCGAGCATCAATGCACCAATTCTATCACTCATTCCATATTTAGTAACCATACTTCTAGCAATTCCTGTTGCTCTTTCAATATCATTGCTTGCACCTGTTGAAATATCATTCAAAATAAGTGCTTCTGCTACTCTACCGCCTAATAAAGATACAATATTTTCTTCCATCTCAGTTTTTGACATAAACGATTTATCTTCTGTTGGTCTATACATTGTATAACCACCTGCCATACCTCTTGGTACAATTGATATTTGATGTACTGGATCCTGTGTTTCTAGATAATGACTAACAACTGCATGACCTGCTTCATGATATGCCACTAACCTATTTTCTTTTTCACTTCTTACTTTTGTTTTCTTTTCAGGTCCCATAGTTACTTTAACCATAGCATCTTCAATTTCTTTCATTCCAATTTCATTCAAGTTTCTTCTTGCTGCTAAAAGTGCTGCTTCATTTAATATATTCTCTAAATCTGCACCGGCAAATCCAGATGTATTTTTTGCTATTACTTTTAAGTCAATATCATCTGATAATCTCTTTTTTCTACTATGCACTTCTAAAATTTGTTCTCTTGCCTTTACATCTGGAAGTCCTACTACAATTTGTCTATCAAATCTTCCTGCTCTTAAAAGTGCTTTATCTAAGACATCTGGTCTGTTTGTTGCTGCTAATACAATTACACCTTCATTTGCTGCAAATCCATCCATTTCAACTAGCAGTTGATTTAAAGTTTGTTCTCTTTCATCATGTCCTCCACCAAGTCCTGCTCCTCTTTGGCGACCTACTGCATCAATTTCATCGATAAAAATAATACATGGTGCATTCTTCTTGGCCTGATCAAATAAATCTCTTACTCTAGAAGCACCAACACCAACAAACATCTCAACAAAATCAGAACCACTTATAATAAAAAATGGAACTCCTGCTTCTCCTGCTACTGCTTTTGCTAAAAGTGTTTTACCTGTACCTGGTTGACCAACAAGCAATACACCTTTTGGTATTCTAGCTCCCATATCGGTAAATTTTTTTGGATTTTTTAAAAATTGTACAATTTCTTCTAATTCTTCCTTTTCTTCATCCACACCAGCAACATCTTCAAATGTTATTCTATTTTTATCCGCAGGCGTCATCATTCTAGCTTTGCTTTTTCCAAATGACATTGTTTTGCTACCTGGATTTCCATTATTGGCTCCACCCATCATAAAGAACCAGAATATAAAGAATATAATTAATAATCCAAATGGTGTAAGTAAACTAAGTATTGTTACAAATATAGACTGGGATTTTTCTTCTAAAGTAAATGCCCCTTCTTTTAGGAAATCTTCTACATAAGTCATAAGACTCTGCATATCTGGTATATTTACTTCTTTTTTCACTCTTTCATCTTTTAATTGTACTGTTGCCGTTTTTCCATCAGATTCTACTTCAATTGATTCTACATTTCCACTATTAATGCTATTAATTAAGTCTGAATATTTTAATTTTGAATCACTATTTTCAATAATTGAAGATAATACTACAATAAATATGATTCCTATAATTAGCCACATAGCTAAAGTTTTAATTCCATTTTTCAAAATAATTCCTCCTCATGTTTGACTTTTGTTTTTATCTGATTGATTTTATAACATATAATTTTTTGTTTGTAAATGATTTTTTTATTACTTTTTTATTACACCAATGCTATTTAAACAAGACTTATTACGGCTACTTACATTTGATTCAAAAAATAAATTTTATGTTTTTTTACTAATACTTTAACTTTTTTATTAGGAGTTAAATATTTATTTCCTATATTATTACTACAGAGTTTTATTATATCTTCTACATGAACTTTTTCAATTCCATTTGAGCTTCCAAAAAGCCTTGTTATAGTATATAACACAAGTCTTGATTTTATTACTTTTTCTTCTTGATTAAACTTTTTTAAGTCTAAAATAATTTGTTTTTGGTTTTCTTCCATTATTAAGTTTTTATATACTTTCTCAACTTGTTTTTCAATATAAAGTTCTTCCTCTTTTACTAATTCTGATAAACGATTTAAAGTATTAATAATATTAGGGTTAAATTCATTTTTTATATAGGGAATTACCACATTTCTAATTTTATTTCTAGTATATTTATTCTCAGAATTTGTTGTATCAATTCTTGGATTTAATTTTTTTTCTTCACAATATTTTTCTATCTCTATTCGTTCACATTCAATTAATGGTCTAATATATTTGCCTCTCTTTTCTTCAATTCCCCTCAAACCAGAAATTCCACTACCTCGCATAAAATTCATAATAATTGTCTCTGCTTTATCATTTTTGTTATGGGCAATCGCAATTTTAGTTGCATTTACCTTTTCTAAAATTTCTTCAAAAAAATTATATCGCACCATTCTGCCAGTTTCTTCTATTCCTGTTTTATTAGTATTAGCAAGTTTTTCAACATCTATACTTTTTGAATAAAATTCAATCTTTTTTTTCTTACAAAATTCTTTTACATATTTTTCATCTTCTACCGCATCTTTTCGTATCATATGATTAATATGAGCAACAACTATTTCAAAATCTAAATTGTTTTTTTTATCTTCTTGTATTTCGTTTAATATATCAAGCATAGAAATAGAGTCTGGACCACCAGAAACACCTAATACTACTTTATCTCCATTTTCTATTAAGTTGTATTTTTTTATTGTTTGCAAAATTTTATCTTTCATTTATTTCTTCCACCTCACATTTTAATCCAACTCTATTAATATTACCTATAATACACTATTTTCCGCTTTTTTTCAAGTTTCTAGTATAAACTATCACTTTATCTTACCTTTTATTTCTATTTATATTTTTAAGGATTTCACAATTTTAAAAGGAAAAGTTTAATTTAAAACTTTTCCCTTGTCTAAAACAATCCAATACATTCCTTAGTTAGTCTTAATCATCAAATCTTCTTTCTAGATTAACAAATTTTGTATAGCTTCCTAGCCACAATAATTCAACTGTTCCTGTTGATCCTCCTCTATGTTTTGCAATAATAACTTCTGCTATATCTTTTTTCTCACTCTCTTTATTATAATAATCATCACGATATAAAAACATAACAATATCAGCATCTTGTTCAATTGCTCCTGATTCCCTTAAATCGGAAAGCATAGGTCTATGATCTGGGCGCTGTTCTGCAGCTCTTGACAATTGCGATAAGGCAATCACTGGTACATTCAGTTCTTTTGCTAAAATCTTTAAAGAACGACTAATTTCAGAAATTTCCTGTTCACGACTTCCATTTCTCTTTCCACTACCTTGAACCAATTGCAAATAATCAACAACTACCATCCCTATATTCTTTTCTAATTTTAACTTTCTACATTTTGCTCGAATTTCCATAATATTAATACCTGGTGTATCATCAATATAAATTTCCGCTTCTGATAAAGGTCCTATACTTCCAGCAAGTTTGGTCCAATCATCTTCTTCCAATTTTCCTGTTCTTACCTTATTACTATCAACCATAGATTCACTACATAAAATTCTATTTACCAATTGTTCTTTAGACATTTCCAAACTAAATACAGCCACTGGTATCTTAGCTTTGGTTGCTGCATAAGTTGCTATATTAAGAGCAAACGCTGTTTTACCCATAGCAGGTCTTGCTGCAATTAAAATTAACTCTGACCCATGAAACCCAGCTGTTCGATAATCTAATTCTGTAAATCCTGATGGTACACCTGTAATATGTTGTTTTCTATTGTATAATTCTTCTAATCGAGTAAAACTCTCTACTAGTACCTCTTTAATCGGTGTATATCCTTTTTGACTTTTGTCCTGCATAATATTAAATATTTTCTTTTCTGCACCTTCCATAATATCTTCTACATCCTCAACAGGACTATACCCAAGATCTATAATTTCATTAGCCGTTTTTATTAATTTTCTTAATGTAGATTTTTCTTCTACAATTTTAATATATTTCATAGCATTTGCAGTAGTTGGAACCTTTTCTGGTAATTCTGCTAAATATTCTAATCCTCCAATTTGTTCAAACTTTCCCATAGATTCTAATTCTGCTTTTACTGTAATAATATCAATTGGTTCTGCACGATTATATAAATTTAAAATAGCAGCATAAATAGTCTTATTATCTTGTCGATAAAAATCTTCTTCCTTTAATATTTCTATGCAAGATATTACAGCATCTCTATCTGTAAGCATACTACCAATAATAGCTTGCTCAGCTTCTAAATCATGTGGTGGTACTTTTCCTAATTCCATTTCTATTCCTCCATATTTCTATTGGTATAATTTATTTACTAATTACATCGATTTTTAGACTTCCAATCACACCTTCATATAGTTTAATTGTAACAATTTTTGTTCCTAACGTTTTTATAGCCTCCCTTAATTCTATTTTCTTTTTATCTATATCTATTTTATAATTTTCTTTTAAAAGATCTGCTATTTCTTTTGATGATACTCCCCCGAATATTTTTCCATTTTCCCCTGCTTTTACAGGTACTTTTAATTGTATTTTTGTTAATTTTTCGGCTATCTTTTTTGCTTCTTCTTTTTCTTGTGATTTTTTATAAGCATTTGAATCTTGTTTTGCTTTTAGTTTACTCATATTTTCTGTGTTTGCCTCTACAGCTAAATTCTTAGGAAATAAAAAATTTCTAGCATATCCATCAGATGCATTAATTACTTGATCTTTTTTTCCTACTCCCTTGATATCTGCTTTTAAAATTACTTTCATACTATCACGCCTTTCCATTTGTTACTTATTTTACAACATTTAACGTATTTTTTCAAGATAAAATAGAAAAAGCCCAGAAAGTTTTCTTCTGCACTTTTTTCTATTTTAAATACCACATATTATTATCTTTATAATCTCTAGATAAATCTATCTTATCTGCCTTTATTGTTACGATAGGGCGAACTGCATACGAGTTATTATCAGTTTCAGAAAACTTATAGAAGAAACTATAACATAGATCTGCAGGTCCTATTTCATTAGGATGAACTGTGAATGAATAAAAATATGCTCCGCGCATCACTTGTATCAACATACCTTGATGCTAGCCAATATGACGTATCTCTAAAGAGTATATTTTGTACAGTTTCATCTACTACTTTTGACTTATCATACGAATAATAAGCTTTTTCTAAATTTTTTACTCCTGGAGATTTCGAAATTCCCGTCTCTTCATATCCTTTATTTGTATCCATAGTTGGATAATATACATCCATTGGAGGGTTACTTTTATTTCCATATTCAGGATTTAATATTTGGTAATCTTTTTCTGTAATCCCTGCTTTTTTATTAATATCTTCTATGGTTACACTTCTTGCTCCCGTTCCTTCTATCTTTTTAGTTATTAATTCATCTAAAGGTCCACCTATTGTATAAGTTCCACCTTTTTCTAAATCCGCACCATATCCGTAACCATATATCTTACATATTTCATTTAATTCTTGTTCTATATATAAATAACCTCTCGCTCCTCGTATTGTAAATGGAGTTCCCATATCTGTGTTTATCCCCTCTTCTGAGATTAATTCAATTGTTCCATTCTCTACATTTAATACTTTCCACTTTATATCTCCACTAGCAGTAAATGTTTGGCCTCCACCTAATTCCTCACTTGTATATCCATTGCCATGCTGCATTGCTGTTCCTGTTGGAGAAGTATAGCTTAATGACTCTTTGTTTTCAATCGGAGTCCCATTTTTATCGGAAGCGATTGGATTATAATTCACATAGTCTCCAACTTTTACATAATTTTCAATATCTAATTTATTTATTAATTTTTGATATTCCTGTTCCATATCTTCGTCTGTCACATTATATTCTTGAGAAATCTTTTTTATTTTATTATTTTGATCCATAGACTTATTTGATATTGAAAAATAAGTTGCTCCTATTACTACTAACATAAAAATCATAACAAATAATACCGTCATCGTAATAGAACCTTTTTCATTTTCTTTGAATTTTTTTATTTTATCCATTCAAAATAACTCCTATCTTTTGTTAATTTTCCATTTCTGAAAAATATTCATTAATCCTATTTATTAGTTCTTGTTTTGTTTCTTCTATTGTCATACCTTCTACTTGAGCTCCCGCTAAAGTGATATGACCTCCACCACCTAATTTTTCTAAAATAACTTGTACATTAATATCTCCTATCGAACGTCCACTAATGCAAATCTTTTCTCCTGTATTTCCTAAAACAAAAGATGCAGTTATATCGCTGATAGTTAATAATTCATCTGCTGCTTTAGCACAAATTAGGCTGGTATCTTTTGTAATTTCATCATAAATAGATATGGCAATGGTTTCATTTACAATTTCTGATTTTTTTACAATATCTGCAATTGTATTAAAACTTTCAAAATCACTTTGGAACCACTTCTTTACTCTTATAATATCAACTCCACACCTACGAAGATATGCAGCTGCTTCAAATGTTCTTACACCTGTTTTGAATGTGAAATTTTTTGTATCCATCATAATTCCAGCATATAAACTTTCTGCTTCTACTGTTTTTAAATCAATCTTTGCTTCTGCATACTGTAATAACTCTGTAACTAATTCTGCAGCAGAAGAAGCATATACTTCTTGGAACATCAATGTTGCATCTTCAATATAATCTGCACTTCTTCTATGATGATCGATAATTACAATTTTCTTTGTTTTATTTAATAATTCTGGAGCATCTACATAGTTTACTTTATGAGTATCAACAATTACTAACAATGTATCTTCGTCTATATTTTCTAAAGCTACTTCTTTATTAATAATAACATCTTCATACTCAGGATCTTTCTCAATTGCTTTATTAAAACTTTGCAATGCCGGTACATTTTCACTACTTACAATATATGCATTCGTATCTAATGTTTTTGATAATCTATAAATTCCCATACATGAACCTATACTATCCATATCTGGACTTGTATGCCCCATTATCATTACTTTATTTGAGTCTTTAATTAAATTTTCTAATGCATGAGCTACTACTCTTGCTTTTACTTTTGTTCTTTTCTCTACTTCTTCAGCCCTTCCACCAAAGAATTTATAAATTTCATTTTCACGGATAACAGCTTGATCTCCACCACGTCCTAATACTACATCCATTGCTGCTTGTGCTGACTTATATTTTTCTTTATCTGTTTCTCCTTCATTTGATATTGCTATACTTAAAGTAAATTGAACCTTCTCTTTCGTATCAATTTCCTTTATTTTATCTAATATACTAAATTTATCTTCTTTTAAAACTTTTAAGTATCTTTGCTCAAAAATATAGATATAATGATCCCTATCAGATTTTATCAACACACCATTCGTTTGATTTGCCCAATCATACATTTGCTTATCTATTTCTGATGCTACGATTGGTTTTTCTCCTGCATCTAACCTTTGCATTGTTTCTTCGTAATTATCAACCATAATAATTCCTACACATGATTTAGAATCTTTATACTCTTTTTGAAGTTTAATATTTTCCGTGTCATCAATAAAATATAAAATAATCATATATTCTTTCTTGCTTTTCTTGTCTTTTTCCTTGCTTTTATAATTGACATATCTACCCATTATTTTGTAGGTTTTGTTTTCTATTTCAATTTTTCTTAAAATATCTCTGTTATTTTTATCCTTTTCATTCTTTCCTTTATTTTCAATCTCTACTTTTATATCGCTACTTAAATCGTTAATATATGCATTCATATCAATATTGGCAAATTCAGATATAAACCTAGAACTTCTCCATATTACATTTCCGTCTGTTTCTAATATAATTAATGGAAATGGTGAATTAATAAGACTTGTTTTAGCAGCTGAATCTACGGTTAGTGTTAGATCTTGTAAAGTTTCTGAAATTTCACTCTTTCTTTTTCTATTCGCATAATAGGTATATCCCACTACTATAACATATAGTAGAATAGATGGAATAATCATTTCTTTATTTTCTACACTAATAATAACTAATAATACCAAAATAATAGCTAAATAAATTTTTGTTCTTGATACTAGTGTTTCTAATACTTTTCTGTTGTTATTTTGCATAAAATTTCTCCTTCTAATTATTCTATTTTATTTTACTAACAAATACTCTTTTTGTCAAGGAATTTAATCAATACAAAATATGTTATAATATAAAACTCTATAGAGAGTAAAATTAACATGATAAAAATTAGTTAAAATATATATAAATTTAATATTGATAAATACATCGTTACTAGATATAAAAAATGGTAATATAATTTTTTTCGTATGTACTTGCAATTAAAGTAATTGTAGCAATGTAAATAATCCATACATATTAGTCTTCACTATTCTTCTTAAAAAATTCCAAAGTTACTCCATACGGCAAAGGACTGGCCAATTAGCCAGTCCTTTTATACAACAGAATTTTTTCACATGTTAAGAGTTCATAGTAATATTAACTTTTCTTTTAAATACCACGTCGTCTTTTTATTATGAATCCAACTATTAATGCAATTATTCCAAACAATCCTAAATTCATAGCAATACCTGTATAAGGTAATTTTTTGGAAGCAATATTATCTTCTTGATTCTTTGTTTCATCTTTCTCGTTGTTATTACCTTTGTTATTATCCTTGTTATTATTTTCATTATCTTTTCCAGTATCATCTTGATCTTTGCTTACATATTTATTTATCTCTGAATTGTAATTCAATTCATTTTTATTTTTTGCCATATCGTATACTATTCCTTTTAAGCTTTTTAGAGATATATCTCCTTTATCATCATTAGTCATTGTATATGTATAAACAATTGTATTTGAGTTATTAATATTATTTTTTTCCGTAGAATCACTCTCTTCTTTCAAATAATTTGCTGTAATTTCTCCTTTTGCTTCTTTTCCACCAAATAATATTTCTAATTTTGGAAACTCGTAAACAATACTTCCATTTTCTTCTTTTTCTGGAACTTGTATTAACTCAGTTGTTCCTTTTGTTTCATCAGAAAATGTTACTTTTATTTGAATTTTATCTCCTGCTTTAGAATTACTTGTATAATTTTCACAAACTATGTTATCTATATCCGGAGCAGTATAGTCTACAATAATTGCATCTTCAGCATTTTCGTCTGTGTTTAATTCTATTGGTTCTCCTACATTACCATATTTATCTTCAAATTGTTCAATCTTAACTTGTAATAGTCCCTCTTTTACAATATCCTTTGTAACTTTTAATTCTGCTTTATAATTTAAATTATCATTAGTAACTACAGCACTTTTTCCTCCCATTATTACCTTTGGGTTTTCTTTAAGTTCTGTTGATGCTTCCATATATAAATACACACTATCTCCGTCTTTTACAGAATTTGACTCATTTGATGTGACAATTGACGATGTTAAAGTTGGTTTCTTTTGAAGAATATATATGCCTTCAACTAGATATTTATCTTCTTCATAATCTAGTTCTTGTCCTTCTTCATCATCTTTTTCTTCTATCTCTAGATTATCATCATTGTCCTGATTTTCTTCATTATTTCCAGTATTCTCATCTTTTTCTTCGTTTTCATTATCATCCTTTATTAAATTTAAAGTATCTTTTGATAAATCAGCATTAGAAATTCCTGTTAAATCTGTTAAAGTTTGACCTTCGCTTAAGACAATATCTCCTACATATAATTGTCCATTGTCTTCTTCACCTACTTTATATTTATATATTATCTTATTATCTACAATATTTCCTTCATACTCTCCAGTACATTCATCATCATTAAAATACAATTTAATATCAGGTACATCACCTTTTATATTCTGATCAAATTCTACTTTTAATTCTATAATATCTCCTGCTTTATAATTCTTTGTATTATTTTCTGCATATATATTTTTTATAACAGGATTAGAATTTACATTAACTTTAACTGGAAATACTGCTTTTCCCTTTTCTGTTTCTACAATTATATTTGTTTCTCCTTCTTCTAGTGCAGTTACTACATATCCATTATCCGTTTCAGCTATACTCAATACGCTATTATCTTCAACACTTACCTCATAACTTTCTGTTATATCTTTTGGATTGGTTTCTACAGTAAATTCATATTCTTGTGTTGGTATTAATTGTAATACCCCTGATAGCGGTTCTCCATTATGTATAATAGCAACTTCTTGAATCCTATTATCAATATTTAAATTAGTCTCAGCAGTATATTCTACACCTTTTAATGTAGTCTTAGCTGTTATTTTTGTTTGTCCTGCTTTAAGTGGTACAATTGTAAGTTTATTTTCATCATCTTTTGTAATACTTGCTATTTCCTCATTTTCAATTTCCCATGTTACATCACTATTTTCACTTTCGATATCTTCAACATTTAATTCTAATTTAGCTGTTTCTTCATATTCTTTGCTCAATTGTATTTCTGTCACATCTTCTTCTTGTTCTTCTCCTTGTGAAGTTGTTTTTACCATATTAATTCCTAAATCACTAATTTTCAAATTATAGATAGAGTATTTTGTATCTGCATCTCCACTTAATTGATAGTTAGCAATAATTTGTGTTTGTTCTCCAGGATTTCCTACAGCTTTTACTGTTGCAGTTCCATTTTCGTTTTTTTGGACAGTTGCAATATTTTCATCTAATGAACTCCATGAGATTTTATCTTTATCTATATCCTCATTAGTTGAGTTTTCTGTTCTTTCAATATATTTTAATATAATTTCATCATCTTTTATAATATTATTATATAAAAGTTTTTCTTTATAAGCTATTTCTTTCTGTAAATACGTTGTATCTGCTATATTTACTTCTCCATCTCGATTTACGTCACCTTTTTCTTCAATATATGCCTTTATCTCTTTACTTTCATCATTGTCTAATTCATGAATTACGTATTTTTGAATTATAATAGCATCAAATTCTGTTATAGCTCCATCTTTATTAATATCATATAATTGTCTTTTATATGATAATCCACTTTTTTGTACTGTTACAAATCCACTTTTTTCGTGTTTTATCTCTTCAACTACATTAAGTCTTATATTACCTAAAGAATTATTATATGTTACTAATCCTGGCATCTTACCTTTTGTATCTTGAATTTTAATATTTATAATTCCTTCTTCAGCATTAACTATTTCTTGATTAACTCTACTACTTAGCCATTGAAGTTTATTTAGTTCTTCTCCTTTAACTAAATTATTATTAATATCATATATTTTTATATTTAATCCTTTTACATCAATATTGTTAACTGAACTTCTAAGGGTTTTTTCTAATTCTTCTAAATCACTCTTGTTGATTTTTCCGTCTTTATTAATATCATATTTATTAAAATTATTTGAATACGTCTCTTCAGTTTTTCCTGTACTATATATCTCCTCTTTTAAATATTTGTCTAGTAGTAAATAGTCATATGATGTTATATATCCGTTTTCATTAACATCTCCTATTGGTTTAAATAGATTTTCCTCTGAATTTACCAAATCAATGTAAAGACCACCTGTTATAATATCACCATATAATACATAATTTTTATTACTATCAAATTTATATAATTTCTCTTTTGTAACATTTCCTGATCTATCTACTAAATTTTTAATTGCTATTTCCTGTATTCCTTTTGGTACGTTTTCTAATTGTTTACTATTTAACTTAAAACTTGTTGAATATAGATATCCTAATTCTACTTTTTTATAATTAGTAGTTTTTATATTTTTTGTAACCCCAGACATTGTTACCGTTGGAGTACTAGTTAATATTTCATGTGTTATAAATTCTATTTTTACTGTTGTATTTTCTGTTAATTGTTTGCATAAACCGGAAATTTCATTCCCTTCTGATGAAGAAGCACTAATTTTAAGTTGCTTTATAATTGGAGAAGATACATCATAATATAGTTTTTTATCATATGTCTTTGAGTTTGAATTAACATTTCCCCATTTATCTTTTAAGCCTTTAATCAAAATTGGAACATATTCACTTTCCTTTAAAGCTGATGACATTCTAAATGTTACAGTTGTTAAATACCATCCATTTTTACTTTTTGCCGTTGCTCTTTTCATTTTTGCAGAAACTTTTCCAATGGTTTCACTTTGTATATAAACTTCTGGATTTGCACTTAAATATTCACTTGTCCATATTTTTAAAGTTATTACATCTCCTGTTGTTGCTAAAATTTTTTCTACACCCTTATCCTCTGTACTTACATGTCCTGTCTTAGATGACTCCTTCGTTATAGAAAAACTCTTTATTACAGGTGCCTTATCGTCTATTTCAACTTTTGCTGTTTTATATGTATATGAATTTCCTGCTTTATCTTTTATAATAACTTTATACTTTCCTGGAGTATTAACTTCTTTTGTAGTAATTGTAGTCTTTGTACAGGCATCCAACATTTTTGATACATTTATTGTTGTTAATTTACTACCATCTGGCTTTAAAATATCAACTGACTCTAATGCTGATTCATCTTTAACTGTTAAATTTAATTTAACTTTATTATTTCCTTTTGTCCTTTTTATAGTAAAATTAGAACATGTTGGTTTCTTATTATCAATTTTTGATATCGCTACAGTACTAGTTTTTGTATAATTTTTACCATCTTTTCCTTTTCCTTTTGCAGTAATTGTATATGTATCATTTTTCTTAGCTGTAAATATATATTTTCCTCCACTTTGCTTAACACCTATATTACCCGAACTTTTTCCTTTAACAGATATATTAGTAGAATTCATATCCGTTGTTGATACACTAAAAGTTACATCTTTATTTTTAGCATATTCATTACTATATGATACACTTCCTATTTTTATAGATGGTTTGTATTTAGGCGTTGGAGCAGAGTTACTATAAGATGGTGTATTAGAGCCTTTGTTTGAGTTATTACTTGAGTTACTACTTGATTTACTACTTGATTTACTATTCGAACTCGAAGAAGGTTTTTTAACATAAATATACCATTCTGTATAAGAGCCACAATATTTTGATGCGCTCCTAGTATTTCTTATTCTTAATTTATAGGTACCCGCTTTTCTTGCAGAAACCTCTACGCAATTTAATTCCTTAGATTCAACCGTTAAACCACTACTGATTTCTTCTATTCTATAATCACCAGTAGCATCTCTTAAATATTCCCTAAGATCAATTTTCTTTTTAGCTATACCATTTTTTATTATTACTGGGGCAGTATAAAGAGTATCTTTTTTAAATTCATACTTCCAACTGAGATGAATAGTAGTTTTATAATAATCGCCTCCTTTTACATCATTTGCAGCATTACAAGCATGTATTCTCAATACATATGTACCTGGTTTGGTTAACTTGATTTTGTTATCTCCTCTTGTATATATTGGTAAACTTGGTCCATCAATACATACTATATCCATTATATGGTATGTAAATTCTGTAGCCACCATCCAAGGAGGTGTAAATATGCATGGTTTACCCCATTCCCAATTACTAATATTGTATTCAAAATCTTTTCCACTTTTAGCAAAAGTATATCCAGATACACAATAAGAAGCGATAATAACAAATAATATTACTAATAAAATACCAATATCTCTTAGTTTCCTTTTCATGTTTATGGAATCCCCCTTTTTTCTTATATTAATAATACATATTTTTTTCGTCTTTTCAACATCTTTATTTTTTTAATACTTATTATTCTATACGGATATAGCACACCCACTATCTATATGTTATTTTCATTACAATTATATTTCTATTATTTATCAAATTATAGTTTTTACTTACGCAAATGTTCTTTTTATTTTTATTCTTACATATAAAAAATAGCCATAAACTTTATTAAATTTAAAGCTTAGGCTATTTTTATATAAATCTAATTTATATTTTCTTCCATATTTTCTTGAACTTTACCTTTTGTTTCTTCCAATTCTTTTTCTGTACTAATATGAATGTTTTGATACTTTTGCATTCCTGTTCCTGCTGGGATTAACTT
>CANRKZ010000007.1 GCA_947631335.1 uncultured Clostridia bacterium | reverse complement strand
TATTCTGCTGATTCTTCTGTTTCTGGAGCTTCATAAGCTTCTAAAATAGCTTTTTGAATTTTTTCTCTAGTTTCAGCATTGATTGGATGAGCTATATCTTTGAATTCTCCGTTTGGAGTTTTTCTGCTAGGCATAGCTATAAATAATCCATTTTGGCTTTCGATAACTTTAATATCATGAACTGCGAATTCGTTATCGAATGTTACAGAAGCAACAGCTTTCATTCTGTTCTCTGAATTTACTTTTCTTAAACGTACATCTGTAATTTGCATCTCTAAGTGCACCTACCTTCCTTAAGTTTTAAATATATTTTGTACATATTCGTTTAATCTTATGTACAATTATAATATTCTTCATAAAATAAGTTTTTCCTTCTTTTTTTTACAAATATTTAATTTTTATTTTTTATAAAAGGAACTAATTTTATTTTTTTGAATATATTACATTATATTTCTGGATAACTATTGAATTTTTAAAAATATAATTATATAATCTAAATATTAAATAAAAGGAGTGTGCAAACAAAGATGCCAAATATAGATGCAATAAAAAAATATAAAAATATTCATATGCTTGGAATTGGCGGAGTCAGTATGAGCGGTATCGCCGCTATTTTAAAAAATTGGGGATTTATTGTTACTGGTTCTGACTGTAATCAATCTGAAACAACAAATAAACTACATGAATTAGGAATAAAAGTTACTATTGGTCATAATTTAGAAAATGTTAGAAATTCTGATATTGTGGTTTATTCTGCTGCTATAAAACAAGATGATCCTGAAATGTTAGAAGCCAAAAAGTTAAATATCCCAACAATTGAAAGAGCTGATTTTTTAGGAGAATTAACTCGTTGTTATCAAGATACTATTTGTATTTCTGGAACTCATGGAAAAACTACAACCACTTCTATGGTTTCTCTTTGTTTTTTAGAAGCTCTAAAAGATCCTAGTATACAAGTTGGTGCATTTTTAAAGCAAATCAACGGAAATTATAAGGTCGGAAATAGTGAACATTTTATTATTGAAGCTTGTGAATATGTAGAAAGTTTTTTAAAGTTTACTCCAAAAGTTGAAATTATTTTAAATATTGATAATGATCATTTAGATTATTTCAAAACTTTTGAAAATATAAAAAATGCTTTTATAAAATATGTTAAATTATTACCAGATAATGGTTTATTAATTTTAAATGGTGATGATGTTAATTGCTTAGAATTACAAAATTACACTAAAGCAAAATCAATTACTTATGGAATCGAAAATGAAAAAGTGAATTTTTCAGCTAAAAATATTATTTTTAATAAAAATGGTTTTGCTAAATTTGATGTGTACCATAATAATGAATTTTTAGATACCATTGAACTATCTGTACCAGGAACTCATAATGTTTTAAATGCTTTAGCTACCATCTCATTATGTATAGAATATGGAATTAATATGGTAGATATAAAAATTGCTTTATCAAAATTTACTGGTGCTCATAGAAGGTTTGAATATAAAGGAAAAATTGATAAAAAAGCAAGTGTATATGATGATTATGGTCATCATCCTACCGAAATACTAGCAACCTATAATTCTCTTAAAAATAAACAATATAATCAATCTTGGGTAGTTTTTCAGCCACATACTTATAGTAGAACCAAAAATTTATTAAATGATTTTGCAAAAGCATTAAACCATTTTGATCACATTGTTATTTTAGATATTTATGCTGCTAGAGAAAAAAATACATATGGAATTACTTCTAAAGATTTAGTAGAAAAAATTAAATTTTTAGGTAAAGATGCTAAATATATTTCTGATTTTGAAGAATGTGCTAAATTCGTAAAAAATAATATTAAGCAAGATGATATAGTAATAACTCTTGGTGCTGGTACTGTAACTGAAATAGGCCCTATGTTAATTAAATAACTTTAGCTAAATACACATATAATATATATATTATATGTGTATTTTTAAACTGATTATTCTATTATACTACTTTTTGCTTGTTTCAACATAATATCACCAAACACCGCATAACCTTCTTGTGGATTATTTACTAGCACATGTGTAATTGCTCCGATAAATTTACCATTTTGTATAATTGGTGATCCAGACATTCCTTGAATGATTCCTCCTGTTTTTTCTAATAATTTTTCATCTGTTACTTTTATTTTCATACTCTTATTATCATAGTTATTTTCTTTATAAATTGTTTCAATTTCTATCTCATATTCTTCTGGTTTTTCATTATCTAAACTACATAAAATAGTTGCTTTTCCCGGTTTTATTTCATCTCTTAGAGCTACTTCCATCTCTCTTGATGTGTCAATTGTTAAACTCGATAAATTATCTACTTTTCCATAGATTCCGAACTTAGTATTTTTACTAATTAATCCTATATTTTTCTGATTTTCAATACTTCCTTGTATCTTTCCTGGTATCCCACTTTCTCCTTTCGTTATATTTAAAATTCTAGTAGTAATAAATTCTCCAGATGCGATATTAATTAATTCATTTGTATCAATATCCGTGATTCCATGTCCTAAAGCTCCAAATGTTTTAGTAGATGGCTCATAAAAAGTGACGGTACCTACACCTGCTGCACTATCTCTTACCCATAATCCTAATTTATATTCATTATTTCCAGTTTGTACAGGTGTAATACTACATTCTTTGGTTTCTTGCTGATGAATATATTCTATCTCAATATCCTTTCCTTGTGACATATTAACTGTTCTAATCAAGTCATTTGTTGAGTCTATTTGTTTTTCATTTATTTTAACAATAGTATCTCCTTCTGTGATTCCTGTATTTTCATATGGTTTATATTTTTTACTGTCCTTTCCTTCTATTTCGGACATACCTACTACTAATACACCATTCGTATATAATTTTACTCCTGCTATATTTCCAACTGGTATTACAGTTGTTTTTGGTAATACACTTAGTTCTATATTTTTTAACTCTATATTATCAAATAAACTCACTTCTATACTAGAAGTTCCTATTTTTTCACTAATTTTATTTCCTTGACTTGAAGAAGTTTCTATTGTTTCTAAGTTCTCTCCTTTTATGCTTAGTCCTAATAAAGTCTTAATAGAGATATTTTCTCCTTCGAATACGACAAGCTCATTAGGTATATTTTCTATTACTAATGTATAAATATAAATGATAGATAAAAAAAATACTAATAATATCATTATAAAAATTTTTTTCATGTATTTTCTCCTTAAAATTTTGGTATTATTAGTATTTACTTTTTTTATTTTTCTATACAATTTTAATGTTGCTTCTTTATTCACTTTGTAAAATTTCTTGTATTTCTTCTAATTTATTAGTTACTCTATACATTCCATATCTTTCTCTTCCTAATGCATTATAATATAATTGTGCTAATTTATATTCATTTGTTGTTTTTCCTTTTTCAGCTAAATTTTTTACATATTCATTAATACTTTTCCCTTCACTAGAATTTTTACCATTATTTATATCTACAATAGAAGTATAAGAAGCAAGCTCACCTTTAGGATAATAATAAATTGTCTGATTGTTATCATCTGTTTTCCCAGTTCTTCTCTCAAAATCAACATTAAACATTCCTTTTGCACTATTAAAATCTAATTTGTTAAATAAACTTTCTTCTGTTACTCTATGATATTCTGATCCATCAGATATATAAATAGAGTCTTCTGATACAAAATCTTCATTAATATTATTAGAAACAAGAGCATGTCCATTATAAATTTTACCACCGATATTTAATCCTTGAAGGAATGTAACCATGGATACATTTTGTGTGATTTGCTCCCATTCGATATCCTCTAATTTAGGCATTTGAAAATTAACCTCTGATGTAGATACCCCATTATAATTAGCAATTGCTACCATTAGATTACTTTCAACTGAATTTTTAATTACTTGTAATCTATGTCCATTAAAGTTTGAATTAGCATCTTCTATTAAAGTGCCATTCGTATTGTTAAGTTCTTCAAATATATTCCCATAATTAAAATATGGATTATCCCCTCCTAATTCTGTGTATTTTTTACCTTTGCTGTCAACTGCATCTGTAACATTTAAATCTTTCAGAACAGAAGTCTTCTTAATGAACTCCTTAAAATTGTATGCATTCTCATAAAATCTTACAGCATTATCATTAGTTGTTATATTACTATATTTTACATCACTTTGATTATATTTTACATCATTTATAACTGCAAACACACTATTACTACTTTGATCTGCATAATATTTAACTCCATTTATCTTTCTACATGGATACGATCTAATATTTCCAACATATACATTTTGCTCTAAATTTGTTTCTTCTGTAATTTCAACTCCATTATAGTAATATATATAATTTCCGGGAGTACCACTTCTAGTTACTCCACTTAACAAATATCCAGATCTATTAATTGGCTCTCCGTCTATAGTTCCTTGAATTGTAATATAACTGTCTAAAGAATACGTTATTGTAAAATCACTATATTCATTTGGTTTATATCTACAACTATAATAAATATATGGTTTCAATCCATAAATTGTCTCACCATCTTTGTAAGTTGCATTTTCATTAAATGTATCGTTATCATCTAATTTATTCTTATAGGCAGAATAGATATAATATCCATCATACAGTGTATATACAACTGCTGGTACATAATTTTGTAAAACCTCTTTACCATATCCATACATATTAAAATGATTCGATAAGGAATTATAAAATGTATTTACAGAAGCTTTTATATCTCTCATTTTTGAATCTGCTAAATCAGATGTACTGCTATTTGACATATTTAATTGAAATGCTTTTATAGCATCATAAGTTGCACTTTTTAATTTTGAATCATATTGTACCTGCAAATCTAAAGTTTTCATTTGGTTTGCAGAATATGAATTCAAAATAATACTCATCGGCAAAATAATAATAATTGCTATGATTGCTAAACCTTGTATCTTCATTTTTATTCCTTTCTTTCGTTTTAGTTGCTTAAAATAGCTTGCAATATTTATTATATTACAAGCTACCCCCTTTTTATTTTGTTATATTATTTTCCATTTGCTGTTACTACACCTGCATGTTGAGCAGCAATTGTATAAGAATCATTTCCTGTTACAGAATAAAAGAAATTCTTTAACTGTTGTGAAATTGTTTGGTTTGTATTTTTTACACTTGTTGAGACAATGTCTCCCTCCTTACAATAATATGCTCCATCATCATTAATTGCTTTTTCTATTTGTGAAGTATAAATAGAATAAGAAACATTTTCTCCTATTTTGTCTGATTGTGCTTGAGAAACCTTTTTTCCTAAGTTAACATCTTTAACATCTACTTGCATCTCTACATCATAAGTATTACCTGTTGAGGTTATTGTTTCTACAAATTTGTCATAATTAGCTTTTGTAATCTTTCCTGTTGATCTTATTGTATCAACAAAATCTGTTGTAGCTGTTTCTACTGTTAATTGTGCTACATCATCTGTTCTATCAGATATTGTCATTAGTGGAAATACAAACATTAATACTGCTGCTAATGCTATTGCTATTACTGTTATTAAAGTATCACTCATTTTTTTCCTCCTTTATTTTTTATCATACTTATAACGTAAGTTATTATAATGTTTTATACTGTTTTAATTTTATTCAAATATATATGTTATCACTCTTTTTTCAACTTTATTTATATCTTCTACTTCTGTTGCTGTTCCTCCAACATCATCTTGGTAATATGTTCCTAAAGATTCTTTTATTTTATAATTTTCCTCTTTATTTGTAAGATAGTCATATAAACATATTGAATTTAATTTTATTTTAAATTCTTTTTCATAATCATTATCAAATTTTCCATATATAATTCCATCTAAGAAACGCCTGCTTGCTAAGTCACTTCCTATGGATTGTTTCTCTAAATCTATTGTTTTTATATTTTCATCTTCTTGTATAAATAAATAATACTCATCTGGAAATTCAAAAATTATTTTATAATTTTCTTTATATGCTCTGTATATAGCAGGAATGATTGTTTCTTTTCCTACATAGCGGTTTGTATCATTTTCTCCTGCAAGATAATAAAATCTAGAATCCCCTTCAATGCTTAACGATTCTCTATCTGAATAAGATGCGATAATATCAATGGATTCTCTTGCTTGTGAAAAGGCTAGGATAGCTATGGAAAGGCCTATAACAAATAATAAAACTGAACCTGCCATTTTTAATGCATCTGCTATATTCTCTTCCATGTTATCACTCCTTTGCAATTATATAATTAAGCAAACAATTATCAATAAAATTTTTAAAAACTTTAAAGTTCCATTATTTTATTTATATATAGTTTTTTGTTTTTTTTCGTTAAAAGTTGCTTCCTATTTTATATTTATCTTATTAACTCTTCCTTCTGAATATCCTAAATCAATAGTATACTCTTGAGTGGTATCAATACACCTAGTGTTAGGTGTAGTAGTAAAACTAAGTTGACTTCCATTTCCTTTTTGCACTACTCTAACTTGAACATCAGGATTATTATCATCTGCATTACTTGCAATTACCTCATTTATCAATGATTTTGCAACTGATCCTTTTTGTGTTCCTTCATACTTTAAAAACTTGTTATTAAATGCTGTTATTTCTGCTTGTGACATTCCACTGTTATTTACTGTGTCTTGGGCTTGGTTAAATATTAATATTCCTAATGATATTAATAATATTGCAAGTAGTATAGCCCCCGCTATAATTAACGCTTTTGATGCATTCTCCATAAAAAATTCCTCCTTTAATTTTACTTTTGTTTATCTTTTCTACTAAATCATTTTAGTAAGATTAATAACTTTATCTATTGTGTGATTTGTTCAAATAACATATATTTTATTTTGTTTGTTTTATTATGATATTGAACTTCACTACATTTGAATTTTATATCTTTATAATAAGATAAAAATGTATTCATTCCATTGTCATAAATTTTTTCTATATTATAAGTAACATCATTATCTACAAATCTAATATCTATATTCAGTGAATTTTCGCCATTGTCAATATATTTTCCTTTGTTGTCTTTCCCTACTTGATTTTGTTCATTCCAATCGATTGCTTTATTTGCTAGTGTTGTTATTTCTGTTCCTGTTATTTCTTTGTCTATATACATTTCAAATTTTTGATTTTCTTTCTGTGCATTTCGATAATTACTTACGTTTGTTAAATATAAATAAGAAATGGTTGACACAATGGCTATTATTATCAATAAAAATATTGCTATTTTTTTCATTTCAATTCCTTTTTTATTATATCATTTTTTTATATCTTTTTCAAGATTTTTGTTTTATTTTGTCTGTAAAATATTAATTTTTAGAAAATTTAACTTCAGCAACTTTTCCATTATCATGATAGCTTATCCCGTATGCATTTAAATGTATCTGCTAATTCTCCATTTTCATTAAATTTTTGACTATAATTTATTATTAAACTTTGCTTATCCTCAATACTTTTTTCTTGAATCGGTATTGATTCTAGTTTAATGGTTACTTCGTATTCACTTTCATAATTTGTATAATCTTTATAAGTCTGATTATTTTCTTGTGCTAAATTAGCTAAAGAAATAATATCATAGATTGTAATATCAGTTCTTCCGGCATAAACAGTATATTGTGTATTATATTCTGTTAACTGTCTTTCCTCCATTTGGCTATAAATTCCTTGAGATGTTG
This sequence comes from uncultured Clostridia bacterium, assembly GCA_947631335.1. Taxonomy (GTDB): domain Bacteria; phylum Bacillota; class Clostridia; order TANB77; family CAG-508; genus CAG-269. The sequence goes on along the minus strand of CANRKZ010000007.1, from coordinate 33,853 downwards.
CACCAAAATCTGTAAATAGAAATACTGCTAAAGTTAAAATCAATACTCCAATTAATATTCCTGCTGCCATAATTAGTGCTTTTGATGCATTTTCCATATTTAATTCCTCCCATATTAATACTAGTTGTTGTGGAATAACATATTTTGTTTTATATTTTTAATTTAATTTGTTGTTGAAAAATTCATTTCGTTTATTCTTCCTTCTTCGTCGTATTCAACTGAAGTACATTTGAATTTTTTTGTTTGTTTATCATCTTCAGGAATTTTTGTAAAATCTTTATCGATGCCTTTATAAACACTTATTATATTATTCTCTATGGAATATTCTGGATTTTTAGAATTGTTGCTTTCTATTTTATTATATACGCTTTTTAATTCCATTAAGGTTAAGTTGTCTTTATTGTATGGTTCAAATTGGTTATTAAATTCTGCTATTTGTGATGTTTTTTCAGATGAATCATTTGCATTTTGATAGCTTGATAAATTATTAAACATTAGTAGTAATGCACCTAGTATCAGTAAAGCTATTAAAATTCCACCTGCCATAACTAAAGCTCTTGTTGCATTTTCCATGATGAAAGTCCTCCTTTATTTATAATAATATGTTTATTTTAATGTTGACATCGAACTAAATGAATTTGACATACTAGTTAATCCTATAAATACTAATGGTATAATCAAATATCCTACAAACATACATACCATTGGCGAAAAACCAATTGCTTTACCAATCATACCTTTTCTTTTAATTAATCTTTCGTTTGACTCTTTTCTTTTTTCTTGATAGTAATCTCTTTCTGAATCTAATTCGTCAAACGCATCTTTAATTGGTATTTTCTCTACTGCTGCTTGCAAACTTTCAATAATTCGTATCATTGGTGTATAAGTCACATCTTCTTTCATATTTTCTAGCGCTTCCCATGCACCAGCTTCATAGTTATTAACACACCTTGTAATCGGTGGTTTGAAAATATTAGAATATCGTTCTAACCATTCTAAAATAATTTCAACGTTTACTCTTTCAATTCTCATAAGCATAAGTATAATTGTTTGAAATTGCATTACTTCATCTTCCATTTCTAATTGTCTCATCTTTACTTGGAACATTAATATCCAAATTGGTGCCATATAACCAATTGTTGCAAATACAAAAGCTAATAGCAATTCAAACCATTGCATATATTCACTATTGACAATTTGTAACTTATCATAAATTCTTTCTGTAGCTTTATCAATTTCAGTTTCTTCTGCCTCTTTATAATATTTTAAATTTTCAACTTCTTTTTTGATTTGCTCTTGTGTTGTCTTAATTTTTCCTCTAAACTTATCTAAAACTATATTATCTTGCTGAGTAAGTTCCATTGCCTTTTTTTCATCTTTTTCAGATAGTCCGTCCTATAATATCATAATCTGTTGTCGGCTCTGTATAGATATAATTGATTGCTACTATATGTAATTGTGAAAATATAATAATAGATGCAAAAAAAGTGACAATAGCAATCATAATTCGGTTTACAAATATCCATTCCATTTTCTGTGAAGAAGCTGCATCTTTTAATAATTGTATTAGTTTTCTATATTCTTTTGTTCCTTTTTTAGGAATAAATAAATCAACAACTTTTTTGATTGGTTTTTTACTATATAATTTTTGTTGCCAAGGATTTTCTGTATTTTTAGTATTTATAGCTGTAGAACCATTATCTTTTAATTTTCTAACCAATACGTATGATAAAAAAGTAATTAATAAAATTAAAATTTGTACAATCATTCCAGCCTTTCCTTGATACCAGCTTGCTGTAAAAGAAAAGTTTGAGACAGCCCAATTTTTTAATGGTTCTAATAATAAAACTGGTGCTATAGCAATTACTGATAAGCTTTGGAAAACATAATTCAATTTATCTCTTTTTAAAATTTCTAGTTGCATTTCTTGTGTTATATTATTAACATTTTTTAAATATAAAGAAGCGCCATCTACTTTTCTGTCACCAAATTCTTTTGTTAAATAAGATATACCTGCAAACTCTTTTAAAAAACTATTTGGAGCTATATCGTAATATTTTTCTAATTCCATTTCAGGATCATCAGATATTAATATTTCATATATCTTTTCCCCTTGTCTTGATATTTCTTTTTCGTCATCTTGTGATACCTGATAAATAGCTTCTTCTACCATATTAAATTCATGATAAGCATGTCGAATCTCTGAAAAGAAATCAATTTGTTCTTTTAAAATTTTATTATCAATTTTATCAACAGAACCATCTATAAAAGTATCTATCATAAATATTTCGAACAATAATAATATTGACATTAATAAGTAGTTGCTTGATGTTATAATAATTGTTAACACAATAATAGGTACTAAAATAGCAAGTGTTTTTGTAAGAATTTTAGCAGTTTCTTTTCTGGTATTGTATTCATCATCAATGTTAATAATTTCTAGTCTTCTTCTAATTTTCAAAGTATATCTTTTAATAAAAGGGATTTTTATGTAAGTAAGATATAATTTTTGAAACAGAACTTCACTTGAAAATGTTCTTTGCTTTGTTCCTTGTTGTAGTCTTTGTACTTTTTTATATTCAGAAGTTTTCATTTTTTTAGATAACATTACATATAAAAGTATAATGATAACAAAGGCTACTGCTGATCCTCCCATGATATAAAATATAACTTGATTACTCACTTGATATTAGCACCTCCTTTTTCTTTGTTATACTTGTGTTTTGGGTTTTCTTCCTCTTCTTTTTGGTTTTTCCTCTACTGTTGCTGATACTTGTACGGTTTCTTTTTTCATTCTTTGATTTCCCCAATGTTTTTGCACAAATTTATCAAATTCTTCCACATCTGCTTCATTCATGTTGTTTCTCATTTCTCTTAAATTTGTTTCTGAAATTGGGTTCGTAATGACATATTCGCCATCAATATATTCTAATATATTTCTGTATGTATATAATTTTTTGTCAGTTGTTTTTTCAAAAAATCTTGTTGCATTATCAAAAAATTTATCAAATTTTCCTTCTAATGTTTTTTCGTTTCTGTGATCAAATGTATATTCACTTTTACTTTCGATTGGAATACATTCTGTAATTCTTTCTATATACCTTTTTCCTCTAAAATCTTTTACCTGGTGAACATCAAAGTTTAAAACTTGAACAACTTGTTCTTCTGCCGTCTTTTCACTTGTAAATTGTCCCATTCTTAACATAGAGTTTCTTAATGCTGTTACTAAGTTTGGAAATGTTTTTGCATGGTGAGTAAATAATGTGAATTTAGAAGCAACTTGGGCAGCTTGTATCATCCAAGATGCTACAGGATCTGTTGCAACCTCACCAATAATATTAACAGAACCATCTGTTTTCTTTTGTACATCTAAACCTTCTTGTCCAGAAATAGTATCTGTTTCACGGAAAGTTAATATGTTTCTTGTTGGGTAAATTTTTCTTAAATGTAATTCGAATGCCGTTTCTTGCACACGTATATTCATAGTTTCATATATATTTTCTATCATTCCCATAAGTAAAGTTGTTTTACCAGAACCTTGCTCACCAGTAATAGCAGTAATTCTCGCTCCTTTTACCAAAAATTTTAATAATTCGATAGCATCTTCTTTTCCATCATCTATTACTAATTGTTCTAATGTTGCTCTTTTTACGTCAAATTTTCTTACAAAGAAGGCCCATGTTTCAGAAAAGCTTGGTCTTACAACAACAACACGAGAACCATCTTTCATTTCATTAATTTTGTATCCATTTGTATCCGATAATTGTCCAGGATTATTATATTTATAAATATTTTGACATACTCTTTTTAATTCTGCTTCTGTTCCAAAAGATAAAAATGCTAATCGGATTGATTTACCTTGGAAAAATATCCAAATACTGTCACAAGCTCTTGGTACTTTATGTTCTGCTATTTGATCTAGATAATCTCCATCTGCTTGTGCAACTTGACTCAAAAAACTTTCTGGAAGTCCTGATACACCACCAGAAACGCCGTCGATATTCATATCTCTTATTTCATCAATACTACTATATCCCTTATAATGTTGGTAAATTCGTTGTACAACAACACTTAATTTGTCTGAAAAACTTAATACAATATTTTCTTTTTCATAAATATCTTCTATTTCATTATCTGTAATTACATAAGAAGGTTTCGTTTCTCCTTCTACATATTTTAATTCTGCTAAATTATATTTTTTTATCAATTCGGTTAAAGCTTCATACCCAAATTCTTTTTTGTAAGCATAAATTAAAATATCAAACTTATCTTGTGCTGTTAAAATTGATGGCATATCGAAAGGTATAGCTTTTGATACATTAGTTTCTGTTACTCCATATTCTTTTTGAAGTAAATCAAATATTAATTCTTTTATATATCTTTTATCATTTACATCTCCATAAGTACATCCTTTTAAAGCTTTTTTTAATTCATACTTTTTATTCTTTCTTCTTTTTAATTCTTCTTCAGAAAGGCCGATATCGTATAGATTTATTTTTGTTATTTCATCTAATCTTTTTTTGACAAATTCTGTCATCATTTCTATCGTATATGTTTTATCATCTACATTTATCAACGTCTCTTCTTGTGCATTTTTTTTCTTTTTAATATTATAATAAATTGCATATCCTGCAATTAACAAAACGATTAATGTTAGCAAAATGTTCGTTATTGTCATTTAGGTTTCCCTCCTTACATTTTCATTGCTAAATCTTGTAATCTGTACATAATATTTTCTGTTGTTCTTTTTACTTCTTTTATAAAAAAACCATTTCTATCATCATCATCTACACTTCTAATTTTCAAAAATAAATCTGGTACTTTTGCTTCTTCACAAGCTTCAAAAAATAATGTATTATAAGGAATTGTCGATACCTTATTTTTTTCTCCCATATATCGAGTAATATTTTTAACAGTATATTTTGAAAATTTGTCATATCTTCCTACTAACAGCAATGTCTTTTTAGATTTCAAAACAGACATTTCTTCTCTTAATTCCATAAATCGATTGATGCTTGCTAGTCTCTGACTGATATTAGCAACAATTAAATTTGAATTTGCTAATATGATATCTGTAATTTCTGTTTCTATTTCACTATCTAAATCTACTAATACAATATCATAATAATTATTGGCTAAATTAATAATTTCTGGATAAATTCTTTTTAGATCTTCGTAATCTGTTCTTTCTCCTTTAAAACTTTGTAAAACTTCTAATCTATCTTTAAATATTATCTTAGTATAATCTGTAATATTTTCTGGAGATAACTTATTGCTTTTTACAACTTTTGCCAATCCTACAATTCCATCTTCTAGCGCTGCATTTGTATTTGGTCCAAATAAACCAAGATTTCTTTTTATTTTCCTTTCTTCCCAAAAGCAATGATTTAGTGTATCATTTTTATAGCCTGTTGAAATAACTAATATCCTATAATTATGTTCTATTGCCATATATGTACTAATAGCCGCTATAGCTGAAGTCTTTCCCGTTTGTTCTTTTCCATTGCTCCAAAATGTTACAATTGACATTACTATACTCCTTTTTCTATAATTTTGATTGCCTTTCGAATAGTCGCTTCACTAACATCTTCCAATATTTCTTCTGTAATATATTCTAACTGATCTTTATATTGTACACTTAGCTTTTTGAATTTTATTTTAGCAACTCTTTGATTTTCATAAATAACACTTAAGTCACCATTTTCAATTGGAAAATAAATTCTATTTTCATTCCAAATTATTTTATAACCTAACGAAAGAAAATTAAGATAGTCATCCTCTTCTTTTAGCATTTCCTTTGAAAAAAGTACTTTTGTTAAACTAACGATAGTTTTTAATCCACTTAAAATTTCTAATCCTTTTTTTAAAGAATACGCATCAAAAGATGTAACGAAATAATTTTTCAACGCTTCTCTTAAAGAAAAATTATTAAATCCTTCTATATTATCTGTATCGACAAGAATAATATCATACTCTAGTTCCTGTTTTTCTAAAAGTCCTAAATATTTTTTTATATCTTCAATATTTGGAAATCCAACTGCTATATCAATTTCTTCATATTCTGTCACATACATTTTTGTAGGATTTATAGCAGGCACCACATATCTTGCTTTCTGATTAGTTGTTGCATCTACTACCAATACTTTTTTACCTAATGTTGTTAATATTTTAGCAATATATATAACCAAATCTATTTTGTCGTAAGCCCCTATAAATCCTATTTTTTTCATCCGTATTTATTCTCCTTTCCTTATTCTGCTGTTGTAGTTCCAGTCAATGATTCTAAGTATTTCTGTCTTGAATTTTTAGAATTCGTAATACTTTCTTCCATATTTGTTTCTAAATTAGATTGTGCTTGTTCTCCTTGGCTGTTAATTGAACTATTAATATAATTATTTCTTAATTCTACACTATTATTGTTATTGTATCTTGTTCGAATTTCATTCATTGATTTTTCTAAAATATTTGGATCACTTTGTAATAATTTAGATGTGCTTTCGTTTACTGGATATGTTGGTGTTGCTGCATTTTGCATTCCAGCTTCCGTGTATTTAGTAGCATATATTTTAGCACCATTTACTTGTGCACTATCAATAATAGCACAGCTCATATGTAAAATTTCATCTTCTGATAAATTAACCCATATTGTATCAGTAGAATCTACTCCACCTACATTTGGTATTTCTACTTCTTTTTTACTAACTACTATGAAGTCTTGTCCATTTGGAAACATAACTCTTATATCAATATAATCTCCTGTAACTAAATCCATTGGTAATACTATCATATTGTATTCTTGTTTTCTAACATCATCTTGAACAACATTGTCACTTTTGCTTAACAACTCTGTTGTTAGCAATGTATTCTTCTTCATTGTTACTTTTGCTACTAGTGGTACACTATTTAATTCTATATATTCTTTATTATTATTCTTTATAATATAATAATTTTCTGTTTCTTCTTCTTTTTGTACCTCAAATTCATTTCCGTTCTTTGTAATATATAGTTTTGGTACATTGTTTTTGTCATATTTGGTATAGATGTCATTTCCCTCTTTATCTTGTAATGCATAATTTTCAATTAAAGTAATATCACTTGTTGCATTACTTGGAACTAAATTTCTATTTACTGTTTGTAAAGTTAACATATCCGTTGTAATTATTTGTCCAGAACTTACATCTTGATTTAAAACATATGCCTTTACACTAGCTTTTAATTCTTCTTTTTCCTTTTTATTTTTATTCATTAATTGTAAAAATAATAACGCTATTATAATTCCTGAAATTAATAACATCACTAACATTCCTAGTAAAAATGAATTTCTTGCTTTTCTTTGCATTGGATTTGTTGCCATGACAAATTCCTCCCTTAATCTTTATTTATCTATATTTTTTTACAAAATAATCATCTATTTTATTTTAACTCAAATCATAGTTAAAATCAACGAAATTGCTTTGTGTTATTAAAAGTTAATATTTTTGTAATATTTTTGTAATATTTTTGCTACTCCTTCTTGATTGTTTGTTTCTGCAATATCATCTGCAACCTCAACTACAATCGGCGTACTTCCCTTCATTGCAATGCCTAAACCTGCATTTTCTATCATTTTTTTATCATTCATATTATCACCAATAGTCATTACTTCTTCTGGTTTTATTTCTAATTTTTCAATCAAAAATTCTATGGCATTCCACTTATCGACATTTGCAAGCGAAATTTCCGTGTAGTAATACTCGATTGGAACTTCTTCTGTTCCCTGCCTTATCATTTTTCTAGACATATGAGATACATCTAAAATTTCAATTCCACTAATTTTTTTTATTTTTTTAAGAATTGACTGAAATACAATTTTACTATTATCACATATTGTAATTTTTAAAAATTTTTCTTCTTGCATGTTTTTTACATACTCATACATATCTTTCACAATATTAATATTTGTTTTTTTATTTTCTTCTTTTTTTAAATTTTCTTTATGATAATACAAAACATTATATTTTAATGCAGTTGCTAGTATCGTTTTATCTGTATAAACATTATAATCAATACTATTTTCCTCACAAATTCTTATAATTTCTAATACTTTTTGTTTTGACATATATTTTTCGTATATAATTTGATCTTTTTTGATATCATAAATAAGAGCACCATTTCCTGCAATAAAATAATTTTTACTTTCAATTTCTTTGGCAATTGTTTTAATAGAATCAATTGGTCTGCCCGATGCAATAATCACTTCCGTTCCTTGTTCAATTACCTTTTTTATTGTATTTTTTGTATTTTCTGTTACTTCTCCATAACTATTTAACATAGTCCCATCTAAATCAATTGCAATTAATTTATACATATTTTTCACTTCCTCTTTTCCTACAAATTTCATTATATCGATATTTTTCTAAATTTGCAATAAAAAATATTTATATTTTTGCAAAAATTTCCTGTTTATTTTCTTTCTTTTTGCAAATGATAATATTAGAAAAAGCAAAAGTTTTTTCTATATGTAATATTACAGGAGGTGAAAAAACAATGGCAAACTCAAATAACAGAAAATTAGTTCCAGAAGCTATGACTGCTTTAGATAAATTCAAATATGAAGTAGCTAGTGAAGTTGGTGTTAACTTAAAAGATGGATACAATGGAGACATCTCAGCTAAAGATGCTGGTAAAATCGGTGGACAAATGGTTAAGAAGATGATAGAACAAGCTGAAAGAAATATGAAATAGTTTCCGTTTTTACAAAACACACTTTTCTAATAACAATTAACAATAAGAATGTGTTGTAAAAATCAATATTTTATGTTGGGGTAGGAAGTTAAATTTTGTTTTTGTTTATGTTTTTTGTTTAAGCATACATAAAGGCAGGATTTGATTTCCTGCCTTTTTTGTTTATATAATATAATAGAACCAAAAATGAATACTTTCTTTGCTCTATTTTCTTTTAATATTTGAATTGCTTTATCTATATCATTTTTACATAAATTTGGTAACTTATTTAAAATATCCATATATCCATATTTTCAGACCTTCTTTGTGTATGTATTGATTACATATTTCTAATATATCTTGTATTCTTACCTTTACCTATTATCTGTATTCTTCCTTCTTTAACCATTGTTCCTAATACTGCTTCTACTGTTGTAGGGCTTACATCTGGAAGAATGCCACATATTTCTGCTTTAGAAATCGCTGTTAGGCTATTCAATACTGTGGCTTCTATTCTAGCTTTTTTGGTAATTTTATTACTGTTCACCACATTAAATCTTTTATCAAGCTCTTTATAACACATATATAATGTTGATAAGAAATTTTGCATAAATGGAATATATGAATTCTCATTAGTATCCCATGCTGTAGATGACTCTTTTAAAGTTTCATAATAAAATCCTTTATTGTTATTTATTTGTTCTTCAAAGGATACATATTTACCTGCATCAAATCCATTTTTATATAGTAATAACAATGACAATAATCTTGATATTCTTCCATTTCCATCTTTAAAAGGATGTATGCATAAAAAATCAAGAATTACACATGGTATTAATAATAATTGATTAATATTTGAATTGTTACTTGCATCGATATATGCAAGCACAAGTTGTTCCATTGCTTTTGGTGTATCTTTTGCTGGAACAGGTTTAAATCTTACTTTTCTATTTCCTTCTTTATCTTCCTCTATAATTAGGTTATCACCTGTTTTGTATTTTCCAGCATACTCATATCCACTATATGACATCATTATTTCATGTAATTTTAAAATTGTATTTTCATTAAATTCTATATTTTCATAATTCAAATGTATTTGATTTAATGCATCTCTGTATCCTGCAATTTCTGATTCATTATGATTTAAAGGTTTACTACTTTGATTCACAATTTCTTTTATACGTTCGTCACTTGTTACTATACCTTCAATAGCATTTGAACTTTTAACTGACTGAACTTTTGCTATTTTTTCTAATTCTGTAAATATTTTTTCATATTCATCTTTTCTTATTTCTGCACCTGTTTTTAAAGAATATATTACTCCTGTTAAATTTATTAAATTAGCTGGTAATAATCCGTTATCCAGAAAAGAATAATCAAACTTTCTCATATCGTTCCCTCCTTTTCTGCATATATATTAACATTTTATATGCAGAATGTCAATGTTTTTTGCATATATTTTTATATTTTATATGCAGAATACTATATATGTATTTTTAGGCGATTTCTTTTATTTTAATGTTTACAACTTCGCTTAGCTTAGTTTCATAAGTTATCAGTAACTCGTTTCATTCAAACGGTTAACTTAAATATAAATTTTGCTACCAGAGAAGTTGGTATTAACTTAAAAGATGGATACAATGGAGACATCTCAGCTAAAGATACTGGTAAAATCGGTGGACAAATGGTTAAGAAGATGATAGAACAAGCTGAAAGAAATATGAAATAGTTTCCGTTTTTACAAAACACACTTTTCTAATAACAATTAACAATAAGAATGTGTTGTAAAAATCAATATTTTATGTTGGGGTAGGAAGTTAAATTTTGTTTTTGTTTATGTTTTTTGTTTAAGCATACATAAAGGCAGGATTTGATTTCCTGCCTTTTTTGTTTATATAATATAAAATATTCTTTATAATTTTAATTTTCTGGTTCTACTAACCCAAAATTCTTTCCATCTTTTAATTTATGTACTACATTTACTTTTCCTGTTTCGATATTAATAAATGCCAAGAAATTATGAGTTGGTTTTTCTTGTAATTTTAAAACCGCATCTTCTGGTAGCATTGGTTTAATCTCATAATAAGATGTTTTTATAATTTCATCTTTTATTTCATTTACTATTGACATATCAACCTCTAGTGTTTTTAAAGAAGCATCTTTCATCATTTTCTCTTTTTTTGTTTTGGCTTTTCTAATTTGACCTTCTAATATATCAATATCTTTATCAATTGAAGCATACATGTCTTTATCCTCTGTTACTGCTCTATATTTTTCGCCATTTGCTGTTACATATATTTCTGCTATTTGTTCTGCTTTTTCTGTTCTTAAAGTAACTTCTGCTTCTGCTTCATCAAAATATTTATCGATTCTGTCTAATTTTCTTTCCACATAATTATTAATTGCTTCTGTTATCTTTAGTTCCTTTCCTGTTATTTTTATTTTCATAAAAATCGCTCCCTTCTCTTTTTTGTTCATTACTTATGATATATTTATTATATATGTTATTTTTGTTTTTTTCAAGACTTTTATTTGAATTATTAAAATAAGACCAATTTTAACTTCTATATTTAAAAAATAGAAGTAGGTAAGTTTGCCACTTCTATTTTATGCTAATTAAAATAAGTCTTCTAATTTATATTCTTTTTCTAATTTTTCATTAAAATATAGCTTTGTAATTAATTTAAATTCTTCTAAAGATTCATCTTTTACACTAAAAGAATAAAGCTTTTTAGCAGGAGATGTTAAGGTATATTTTATAGCATTTTCTGTGCTTTTACTCATGGCAATTGCCGAAGTGTCCTGTTTATTACATTCCTTACATTTAAATCCATTATCTTTTATACTAAAACTTGTAATATTTTCTTTCTTACCACAATTTACACATTTTTCAATTTTAGGTGTAAATCCTATTAGGCTTATTAAACGTAATTTAAATACACTTAAGACTAAATCTAAATTTTTATCCGTTTCTGATATGGTATAAAGTGTATTTAATAATAGCTGTAATAGATTATAACAATTTTGATTTTCCTGTGTTACATCCTGTATAATTTTATTTATATGTACAGCATACTTTAATTTTTCTAAATCTGTTCTTATCTTATAAAATACTTCTATTGGTTCTACTGAATTGATATGATAAGTATTTGTCCCTTTATACATTAAATATTCTCCGAAGCAAAACATTTGCGTGCCTGCTAAAAGAGCACTTTTAGGTCTCCTTGCTCCTTTAGCGACACAAGAGATTTTTCCGTACACCTGGTGTCAACATCGTAAGCATTTTGTCAAAATCTCCTAAATTATTTTCTGATAATATGATTCCATTCATTTTCACATTGGCCATTTGTTTTTATATCCTTTTCTTTGTTTATTTGATCTTCTATATTTTCAATTTGTTTTAATTCTAAAAATGCATTAATATCACCTGTGTTTTTAAAGGTATTCCATGCAATTCTTTTTATCATAAGCTTCACTTCCTTTATCCTAACTTAAAGTTTTACCTTTAATTTTATCTTTTGCTTTTTTCTTTCTTTTTATACACTAAAAATTCTTTATTTTAATTTAAATTTATCAACAATAGAGTTGTTTTCCTGCCAATCTTCTTTTACTTTAACCCAAGTCTTTAGATTAATTTTTATACCAAAATTTTCTTCCATATCGATTCTAGCTGCTCTTCCAATTCTTTTCAACATTTCTCCATTTTTTCCAATTATGATTCCTTTATGAGAATTTTTTAAACAATATATAGTAGCTTCTATATCATAAATATCTTCCTTTTTTTTATTTTTTCTTTGTTTCATTTTTTCTACTTCTATATAAATACCATGAGGAACTTCATCTTGTAATAACTTTAATGCTTTTTCTCGAATTATTTCTTCTGCTAACTGTCTTAAAGTTTGATCTGTATACTCCTCTATATCATAATATGCAGGTCCTGGTTTTAAGTTCTTTTCGATTTCATCTAATAGAATTTCTTTATATTTTGCGTTTATAGCTGATATTGGAATTACTGCTTCAAAATCATATTCTTTGCGATAAATATCAATCAAGCTTAATAACTTTTCTCTTTTTATTAAATCAATTTTATTGATAACTAGTATTGTTCTTCTTTTTGCCTCTTTTATTTTATCTAATATTATTCTATCTCCTCTACCAATATCATCGCTTGTAGCTTCTATTAAAAATAGAACTATATCACTGTCCGTCAAACTAGTAAAAGATGTTTCGACCATAGTTTCATTTAACTTAGTTTTTGGTTTATGAATTCCTGGTGTATCTACGAATATAATTTGAGAATTCTCTCTATTTACAATTCCTCTTATGGCAGTTCTTGTTGTTTGGACTTTATTAGCAATAGCTGCTACTTTTTCTCCTACTAATAAATTTAATAATGTTGATTTTCCTACATTAGTTCTTCCAATTAATGTTACAAATCCTGATTTAAAATCTTCCATATTTCCCTCCTTGCCAAATTCGAAAATGTTTTAAAAATAGTATTTGATACTTATTTTTCTTATCCTTACTTTATATTATACACTACTTTTGTGCTAAATTTGTAGAAACTACAAAGTAAATCCTATTATTTTTTCTTTTTCTATTTTATCAATAATTTTAGATTCTTTCAAGAAAAAATACAGATAGATCAAAAAATAAATGTGATCTGTCTGCATTTTAATCTTTCTATTTTATTAGGCATATGCTTGTCTCTTTTTAAAACTAAGTAAATTAGTAATTTCTTTTTCTGTATTTTTGGCTTTTTTGGTTTTTCTTGCTCTTTCTTGTTCCAATTCTCTTTTTTGTTTTTCTGCCATTGATTGACAAATTGCTTTTTGATAAGTAAAATGTGTATCTTGTGCAATTTTACTCCAATTGTATTCGTTTCTAACTTTGTTTTTTGCTTTTTTGGTAATATCTGCACATAATTTATGGTCATACAACAATTCTAAAATTGAGTCTGCAATTGAATTTGGATTTCCACAATAAGCTTTCATTCCATTTATTCTATGTTCCACGATTTCATTTAACCCTCCAATATCAGAAACAACAACGGGTTTTTCAGAAAGCATTGCTTCTAATGCAACAATTCCAAATGGTTCATAGGTACTTGGGAATACTGCTATATCTGCTGCTTTATACATTTTTTGTACATCTTTTCCATTCATATATCCTGCAAAATAAACTTTATTTTCAATTCCCATTGACTTTACTTGCTGTTGTAATTCTTCCTCCATTCCACCTTTTCCACATATAATCAATTTTGAATCATGATATCCTTCTAATATTTTAGGCATAGCTGATATTAAGTGTTGAATTCCCTTTTCATAAACCAGTCTTCCCATAAATAATATAATTTTTTCATTATCCATTGCATATTTTCGTCTAAAATTATAATCTCTTTCAATACCGTTAAATAAATTTAAGTTCACACCATTTGGTATGACATTTATTTTTTCATAAGGCAATCCAAATAACCTTTGTAATTCATTTTTCATATAATTGCTATTCACAATTACTTCTGCTGATTCATATGTTAACATCCATTCTGTATCATTAATATATCTTTGTTGTTCATCATGAATACCACTATTTCTTCCAGCCTCTGTCGCATGTATAGTAGAAACAATTGGTATATTATAAGAATTTTTTAAAGTTTTTGCTGCATATGCTACTAACCAATCATGTGCATGTATAACGTCAAAGTTCCCTTGCTCTTTCATGATTTCATTTGCTTTTGCCACCATATTAAAATTCATCTGCATAACCCAATCAATAAAATTATTTGGATTTATCATATAGTTATCAATTCTATATACTTTTACTCCTTTATCTTCTTCAAAATATGGTACATCTCCCTCTTTGTAAGTTACAACCGTTACATCATGTCCATCTTTTAATAATGTTCTTGATATATCATATACTACTCTAGCAATTCCTCCTACAACTCTTGGTGGATATTCCCATGTTAACATTAGTATCCTCATTGATATACTTCCTTTCTCTTTTCTACATTTTCTTTTGTTATCAAACAAATCTTTTGTTTTTCTTTCTTTTATAATTTATTTTCGACATTTTCTTTGCTTTTATATTGTATACAATTTTTTAAAAAAAGTAAATGCTTTTACTAAAAAAACATTTACTTTTTTTCTTATTCATAATTAAATTTTTTATTAATAAAAGAAGTATCATACTGGTTATTTTGAAAATCTTTATCTTCTAGTATTTTTAAAATAAAGTCCGTATTGGTTGTAACACCATCTATAACTAATTCAGAAATTGCACTTTTCATTTTTGCTATTGATTCTTCTCTTGTTATTCCATGTACAATAATTTTAGCTATCATAGAATCATAAGTTGGTGGTATTTTGTAACCACAATAAATAGCTGTATCTACTCGAATTCCATTTCCCCCTGGAAGATGCATATCTACAATCGTCCCTGCACAAGGCATGAAATTCTTTTCTGGATTTTCGCTATTAATTCTAACCTCCATACTATGACCTGTGAAATTAATATCTTTTTGTTTGTAAGAAAGTTCTTCTCCACTAGCAATCTTAATTTGCTCTTTTATAATGTCAACACCTGTTACCATTTCTGTTATAGGATGTTCTACTTGTATTCGTGTATTCATTTCCATAAAATAAAATTCTTTATTTTTATCTACCAAAAATTCAATCGTTCCTGCATTTGTATATCCTATTTGATTAATAGCATTTACAACAATTTCTCCCATTTTTTTTCTTGTTTTCTCATCTAAAATTGAAGATGGTGTCTCCTCTAAAATTTTTTGATTTCTTCTTTGAACCGAACAATCCCTTTCTCCTAAATGGATTACATTTCCGTGTTCATCTGCTAAAACTTGAACTTCTATATGTCTTGGATTTTCAATAAATTTTTCTAAATAAATACTATCATCATTAAATGAAACTTTTGCTTCTTGTTTTACTAAATCATAAACTTTTTTTAATTCTTCCGTCGAATAAGCAACTCGAATTCCTCGGCCTCCGCCTCCGCTGGATGCTTTTAATATAACAGGATATTGGATAGTTTCAGCTAGCCTAACTGCCTCTTCTTTTGAATTTATTAATCCATCTGATCCTGGTACAACTGGAACCCCTGCTTTTTTCATGGTTTCTTTTGCTTTTGATTTATTTCCTAATAGTTCAATTAATTGGTAGCTTGGTCCTATAAACTTAATTCCAATTTCTTCACATATTTTAGCAAAATTACTATTTTCTGATAAAAAACCAAATCCAGGATGGATGCTGTCTGCACCGGTTAAGCAAGCAGCCTCTATTATTGCCTTCATATTCAAATAGCTTTTATCACATGCTGCTGGGCCTATACAAATTGCCTCATCTGCTAAACTTACATGTAACGCTGTTTTGTCAGCTTCTGAATAAATAGCTACCGTCCTTATTCCCATTTCTCTACAGGCTCTTATGATTCTAACTGCTATTTCACCTCTATTTGCAATTAAAACTTTTTTAAACATTTTTTTCTCCTTTTAAACTAAGATTATTAGGTAACAAGTAATACACTTTTAACCAATTTTTCTTGCTTTTTAAAATTATACAATTGCAAAAGTTAACTCTCCTTTTGCTGCTACCTTATCATCTACTGTAGCAATCGCTTCCCCAATCCCAATTGGTCCTTTTCTTTTTATTATTTTTACTTCTAACTTTAGAGTATCACCAGGTAGTACTTGTTTTTTAAATCGAAGTTTATCAATTCCGCCAAACAAAGCATTTTTTCCTTTATTATCTTCCATAGAAAGAATCGCTACTGCTCCTGTTTGCGCTAAAGATTCTACGATTAATACTCCCGGCATAATAGGATTTTTGGGAAAATGTCCTTTAAAATAGTACTCTTCTTCATCAACATATTTGTAAGCTATTGCACTTTCACCTGGTATATATGCTTCTACTTCATCTATCATTAAAAATGGTTCCCTTTGTGGAATAATTTGTTTAATTCCTTCCTTATCTAATTTCATTTCTAATTTTTCCTTTCTTAATCCTTATTTTCTTAGAGATGTAAATCTATTATTTAGCATATACAAAAGATGTTTTACCTAATTTTAAATAGAGGCATTCCGTATTCAACTACATCTTCATTTTTTACACAGACTTCTACGATTTCACCATCAAATTCAGATTCAATCTCATTCATTAATTTCATAGCTTCTACAATACATAATACTTGGCCTTTATGTACTTTATCCCCTACTTGTACAAAAGGATTTTTTTCTGGTGAGTCACTTGCATAAAAAGTTCCTACCATTGGAGATTTTATTATATTATAATTTTCTTCTTGTTTTTCTATATTAGCTAAACTTCTTTCTTGTTTTTTAGTAACAGTAGGAACTGTCATAGGAGCACTTGCTTCTATGACACTTTCTTTTTGTGTTGATAGCAAAACTTCTTTTTGACTATTTTTTGTCATACTGATTTTAATTCCATCCGGAAATTCTATCGCTAAAGATTCCAATTTTGAATTTCCCATATCATCCATTAATTTTTTAATTTCTTTATAATCCATGTTCTTTTCTCCTTTTATCCCAATTACATTTTATTTGGGTTTATCTTTCATATTTTTTTAATAAGATACTACTATTGTGACCACCAAATCCTAAAGAATTTGATATTGCATATTTCACTTCTACTCTTCTTCCTTCATTTGGTACAATATCTAAATCACATTCTTCATCTGGCACTTTATAATTGATAGTTGCAGGCACAAATCCTTCTTGTATTGCTTTACTACATACAATTGCTTCTACTCCTCCTGCTGCTCCTAAAAGATGTCCTGTGTGACCCTTTGTAGAACTTACCATTACTTTTTTAGCATTTTCTTCTCCTAACGCTGTCTTTATTGCTTGTGTTTCATAAGAGTCATTTAGATGTGTCGATGTACCATGTGCATTAATATAAGTAATTTCTTCTGGTTTTACTTTTCCTTCTTCCATTGCTATTTTCATTGCTCTTGCTCCACCTTCTCCACCAGGTGCTGGTGAAGTGATATGATAGCTATCAGAAGTTGCTCCATAACCTACTATTTCAGCATATATCTTAGCACCTCTTGCCCTCGCATGTTCTAATTCTTCCAATACAATAATTCCTGCACCTTCTCCCATGACAAATCCATTTCTTTCCTTATCAAATGGGATACTTGCTCTTTCTTTATCTTGTGCTTTGCTTAATGCTTTTATATTACTAAATCCAGCTATGCTAAGAGGAGTAATCGAACTTTCTGTTCCTCCTGCTAATATAATATCTTGATAACCATGTTTAATCATTCTAAAGCTTTCACCAATACAGTGTGTTCCAGTAGCACACGCGGTTACCATAGCCATTGATTCTCCTTTTGCTCCAATATCAATTGTAACATTTCCTGTTGCCATATTAATAATTCCCATTGGGATATACATAGGAGATACTCTATCTGGTCCTTTTTCAATACATTTTTGTTTTTCTCTTTCAATGGTTTCAATTCCACCAATTCCTGATCCTAAAATAACTCCAACTCTTTCCATGTTTTCAATTTCTTTATTTATTCCACTATCTTTCCATGCCTCTCTTGCTGCTATCATAGCATATTGTGAAAATTTATCTAATCTTTTTATTTCTCTTTTATCAAAATATTTTTCTGGATTATATTGTTTCACTTCAGCTGCTAGTTTAACCTTATAATCTGTTGTATCAAATGCAGTTATTTTATCAATTCCACACTTTCCTTCTTGAATCCCTTTCCAGAATTCTTCTACATTATTTCCAATGGGAGTAATAGCTCCTAATCCTGTTATCACAACTCTTCTCATTTCTATCTCCTTACTCTCTCTATTTTTGCCATTTTTAATTATACTACATCTTAGTGATTTTTTCTATTAGTATAACCAGTCAAGTCAATTCTCTACATAACCATTCCACCATCAATATTAATTACTTGACCAGTAATATATTCACTTTTTTCTGAACCTAAAAAATAAATTAATTCTGCCACCTCTTTTGCTGTTCCCATTCTTTTTAAAGGAATTTGGTTATTTATACTATCTTTAATTGTATCTGATAATACATTTGTCATATCAGTTTTAATAAATCCTGGAGCTACTGCATTAGCTCTTATGTTTCTTGAGGCTAATTCTCTTGCAATACTTTTAGTAAATCCAATAATTCCTGCTTTAGATGCTGCGTAATTACATTGTCCTGCATTTCCTGTTACTCCTACAACAGAAGATAAATTTATGATACTTCCTTGTCTTTTTTTCATCATGTATTTTGCTACTGCTTTAGTTACTAAAAAAGTTCCTTTTAAATTAATTTCTATTACTTTATCAAAATCTTCCTTGCTCATTCTCATTAATAAATTATCTCTTGTAATTCCTGCGTTATTAACAAGAACATCTATTTTTCCAAACTTCTCAATGGCTTGTTTTACTAATTCTTCTACTTCTTCTTCTTTTGATACATCTGCTTTAATTATTAAACTGGTAATTCCTTTTTTTTCTAATTCTTTTTTTAAACCTGTTACGTCCGTTTTATCAGAAACATAATTAACAATTACATTATAACCATTTTCTGCATAAATCAAAGCAACCTCTTTACCAATTCCTCTTGATCCTCCTGTTATTAATACAGTTTTTCTTTCCTCCATTATTTTTCCTCCTTTAAATAATTTTCTAACGTTTCTAAATTAAAAATGTTATAAGTTTTTGCTCCTTTATTATCTTTTTTGATAAAACCTGTTAAAGCTTTTCCTGGTCCTATTTCGACATATTCTTCTACCTTTTCTTTTTGCATTAATTGAATGGCTTTATCAAATCTTACAGGACTTATGATATGTTTTGCTAAAACTTCTTTCTTATTATCTGTTTTGGAATAATAATTTCCATCAATATTTTTAATAACTTTTTTGCTACCATTTCTAAAAGTTACTTTTTCTAATTCTTTTTCATATTGCTCTTTTGCCTTTTCCAATTTTATTGTATGAAATGGCCCACTTGTTTTTAGAGGAATTATTCTTCTTGCTCCTGCTTGTTTTAGTTTTTCAATTGCTTCTTCTATTGCTAAACAATTTCCGGAAATTACAGTTTGCGTACTACAGTTATAATTTGCTGGCACAACAAATTTTCCTTGTAAACTTATTTGTGAGCATATTTTTTCTATCTTTTTAGAATCTAAACCAATAATAGCTGCCATAGCAAATTCTTCCTTTGGTAATAAATTTCCCATATAATATCCTCTTTTTTGAATTAATAAAATTCCCTCCTCTAAACTAATCATTTCAGCATAAATAAGAGCACTGTATTCCCCCAAACTTAGTCCTACTGCTATATCTGCTTGAATTCCTTTTTCTTTTAGAACTTCTAATATAGCTAAACTAGTTGTAAGAATTGCAATTTGTGTATTTTCTGTTTTATTTAGTTCTTCTTCTGGTCCTTCAAAGCATATTTTTTTTACATCGATACCTGAAATTTGAGTTGCTTTGTCATAAATTTTTCTTGCTACTTCATAATTTTTATAGATATCTTCTCCCATTCCAACTACTTGAGCCCCTTGCCCAGGAAATAAAAATGCTCTTTTCATATTCATGACTCTCCTTTATTTTAAATTTCTAACAAGTTCTATCTTATTTGTAATTTCATTTTTTGATTTTACAGTTTATAATTTTTCTTTTTTATTTATACACTATTTTTTATATTTTTTCTATTAGTACGAGTGGTCAAAAAAAATTTAAGATCTTCTATTTTATAATTTTTTAGAAAATCTTAAATTTATTTTTACTTTTCTTTTAAATTTTACTGTTCTTCACTGTTTGTTTGATCATTGTTTTCCTGCATTGTACTTCTTTGTGTATCTTGATTATTATTTACACTATTTGTATTAGTAGATTTTGTTGTTTGATTTTGGTTTGTTGTATTGACTGAAATTCCACTTTTATCCAATAGTTCTTCTGCATCATGCTGTTGATTATTTGCTAAGATCTCATAATGCTTCTTTTGTCCTTCTATTGTCATATAAATTGCATCTGCTACTGGCGCAAACAATTCTTCACCTGATGAATTTAATAAAGTATATTTTTTATTTGTACATGCTACTAATACATTATAATCTGGTATTACTAATAAATTAAAAGTATTGTTTTTACTATTAGATGCAACATATCCAAAAACATCATATTTAAAATCTACTATTTGTTTTCCATTTTTATCATATAAAGCCCATAATTTATCTCTTCTTACAGGTATTAAATTTTCCATTAATAGATATTTACTCTTTATATTATTTTTATCAAATTGTGAAATATCCATTCCAATTTCATCATTTTCAATATATACTTTTATATTACCATTAAAATCAATTACACCATATTTATCATCTTTTTCAGCTACATATAACTTAGCATCGCTATCCATTAATTCAATAGAATCATATATAATTTGTACTTTTGTCTGTCCACTTTTTGATAAAATTCCTACTTTTTTATTTGTCTCAACGAGAAAATCCCCGACATTAGGAAGATAAGTTATATTATCATATTTATTTTCTAATATAACATCTCCTTGCACAGTAATTACTCCATATATATCTTTATCTTTATCTTTTTTTACAACTATCATATCTTTTAATATAGTTTTTTGATTAGCAAATACATCACTTATTTCCGCATAACCATAATCTAATATTCGACTTGAGTAATTTTGTATTAAGTATGGCATTGTATAAATCTGAATTCTATTTTTCTCTTGATCATATTGAAAACTAACATTAAATGCTTGTTCTATCATTTCTGAACTTGCATATAAAACTCCATTACTTGCTTTAACAGGATTTTTAGCATAGGCATATTCATAATTTTCTTTTGAATCTGTTAAATCTAATTTGTATATTTTATTAGAACCTAAAGTAAAGTTAGCCACTTCTTTTTCATTCTGAACATAACATTTACTTGTTTCTTCTGATTTTTCCATGTATTCCCCATTATAGCTCTCATATTCTAAATATTCTGCTACCTCTTTTATAGGAACATATACAGTTCCGTCAGATTCTATCATCAATAATTGTTTTAATTTATCATTTTCTTTACCGTTCAAAAATAATTTTAAAGTACTATTTTGTAAATATATTAAATAAGCTGCTATTGAAATAATTGCTATTACTAATAAAATAATGATACTTAATATAATTATGGATGTTCTTTTTTTCTTTTTTTGTTCTTTGTTTTGAAAACTTTCCTCTATTAAATTCATTTGTATACCTCCCGTTTATTTTGTGTAACCATACTTTTTGTAAAATTCTTGTTTAAAACTTTCTAAATTATCATTCTCTATTTCTATTCTAACCCTTTGCATTAAATTAGTCAAGAATTTTAAATTATGAATTGACAATAATCTTACACCTAATATCTCATTTGCTTTTATTAAATGTCTGATATATGCTCTTGTGTAATTTTTGCAAGTATAACAATCACATTCTGGATCTAAAGGTCCCCAATCCTTTTCATAAGTTGCATTTCTTACTACTACTTTCCCGTTTGATGTCATAGCCGTTCCATTTCTTGCAATTCTAGTTGGTAACACACAATCACACATATCAATTCCCGCTATAGCTGCTTCTATTAGATAATCTGGTGTACCAACCCCCATTAAATATCTTGGTTTATCTTTTGGCATAAGAGGTGTTGTATACCTTAAAATATCAAGAAATTCTTCCTTTGGTTCTCCAACACTAATACCTCCAATTGCATAACCTGGTAAATCTAGAGCAACTAGTTCTTTGGCACTCTCTTGCCTTAAATCTTTGTAAAATCCACCCTGAATAATTCCAAATAAAGCTTGCTTATCTGTAGTTGTATGTGCCTCTTTACATCTTTTTGCCCATCTTGTTGTTCTTTTCATTGAATTTTTTGTATATTCATAAGTAGATGGATAAGGACAGCACTCATCAAAGGCCATAATGATGTCTGCTCCCAAGTCTTCTTCTATTTTCATAACAGACTCTGGTGAGAAGAAGTGTTTACTTCCATCTAAATGAGATTTAAATTCAACACCTTCTTCATGTATTGTTCTTAACTCACCTAAACTAAATACTTGAAACCCTCCACTATCTGTTAAAATAGGCCTGTCCCAATTCATAAATCTATGAAGTCCACCTGCTTCTTTTACAATTTTACTACCTGGTCTTAAATACAAATGATATGTATTTGATAATATAATTTGTGCTTCTACTTCTTCTTTTAATTCCTCTGGTGTCATAGACTTAACTGTAGCTTGTGTACCTACTGGCATAAATATCGGTGTTTGTATATCTCCATGAGGTGTATGTATAACACCTCTTCTTGCTCCAGTTTGTTTACATTCGTGTAATAATTCATAGGTTACTGCTGGTTTCATCTTTTTCTATTTCTCCTCCTATTTCTTTTTATTGTTCAATTCGGTAAACTCCTCTTACTTTGTACATCTAACTTATGAACATGGCATCTCCAAAACTAAAGAATCTGTATTTTTCTTTTACAGCTTCTTCATATGCTTTGATAATATAGTCTTTCCCTGCTAATGCTGATACTAACATTAATAAAGTTGATTGTGGTAAATGAAAGTTTGTGATTAGTCCGTCTATGCATTTAAACTTATAACCTGGATATATAAATATTTGTGTGTCGTTTTCTTGTGGTCTAACCATACCCGTCTTTTCATCTGCAATAGATTCTAATACTCTACAAGATGTTGTTCCTACTGCTATAATTCTTCTTCCTTCTTGTTTTGCTTTATTGATTTTTTCGCAATCTTCTTGTTTAATATAAAAGTGCTCTGAGTGCATTTTATGTGCTTCTACTGTTTCTTCTTTTACTGGTCTGAAGGTTCCTATTCCTACATGTAGTGTTACATTTGCTATTTCTATTCCCTTTTCTTGTATCTTTTCTAACAATTCTGGTGTAAAGTGCAATCCTGCTGTTGGTGCTGCAGCTGATCCTTCATATTTTGCATACACGGTTTGATATCTATCTTTTTGTTTCAATTCCTCATGAATATATGGTGGTAATGGCATCATTCCTATTTTGTCTAATATTTCATTAAAAATCCCAGTATAATAGAATTTTATTTTTCTGGTTCCCCCTGGCATAATTTCTAATATATCTGCTTGTAATAATCCATCACCAAAAATAACTTTTGTTCCTATATGTAATTTGTTTCCTGGTCTTACAATAGATTCCCAAATATCTCCTTCTATATTGTTTAATAATAAAAATTCAACTTTAGCACCTGTTTCTTTTTTTCCATAAAGTCTAGCTGGTATAACTTTGGTATTATTTCTAACTAATACATCCCCTGGTTCTAGATAATCTATAATATCTTTAAAAGTTTTATGTTCTATTTTTTTTGTTTTTTTATTTAATACCATAAGCCTAGATTCATCTCTTTTTTTTAATGGTGTTTGTGCAATTAGTTCTTCTGGTAAATTATAATTAAATTCTGATACTTTCAATTTTTGCCTTCCCTTCTATTTTATTAACTCAATATTTTTATAAATCCTTTAATCACTTTCCAAATGTTGCGTTTTTGTTAATATCTTAAATTTATTTACTATATTTTTGCATAATTGTCTGATTTCTTCTATTATATTTTCTGGTTCTTTCCATTCTTTTATTTCATAAGAATAGTTGAAATTTGTACTTTTAGCTGGTTTTAATATATATATATCTTCTGGTAGTCCAATATTTCCTGACGTGGTTTTTATCTCTTTATTCATATAATCTGTATACCACTTTTTTTGCCCAATTAAAGCTTCATTTTGATAGCCATATTTTTGATAATCATGTAATTCTGGCCTATCATATCCGTATTCTTTAGCATTCCTTTCTAGAGAATGTAAAAATTCATGTAAAAATACTTCCTCCGGAAATCGATTAATTTGTGTATTGTATTTATAAATATAACTTCTAGAATTATTAGGAAGCCTAATATTTGAAAATCCAATCCCATAATAATCCATTGCTCCGAAGTCCAATCCAATCATTCACCTCTATATCATTTTTATGTTCATCATCTCCGAAGTCTTACAATAGAAAATATATGATCATAATTTCCATTAGCAATTATATCTTTTATCTGTGTTTCTACATTTTCAGGTGCTATATAATAACCAAATTCTTCATCATAGGATAACTGATTTAATGGCTGTTCTATTTCGTACACATCACATTTTGCTTGCATTTTCCCTTCTGATAAATTTTCACAAGAAGAAGAAAATCTCTCTATGGTATTTCTAATATCATTTGTATCACCATTGGTAACCTCTAATTTTACTTGTTTTCCATTTATATTTACATCTGTTGTTCGAAAAATAAAACATGCAAATTTCCATTTATTTCCTTGTTCTTGTATCCCTTCTTCTAGTTTAAACTCTGAAAACCATGCTTCGCCTTTTGCTTCTCCTAAATATCCACCTAATCGAAAACCTACATTTACTGTTTCTCTATTTTTCGAATTAAAAATGAGTTCTATTTTTTGCCAATCCTGATCACCTTGTATAGCAATTGATCTTTCTGTTGTATCTTCAATTGAAATTTGGGCTCCAATTCCAGATTTGTTTTCTTTGGCTTCAATATTTTTAGTTTTCACCATACAACTAATTTTATATGGTTGATTTTTTTCTACTTTTATTGTTTTATAAAACATTGCGTCATTATATTCTTTTGATGATATTTTATAACTTCGTTGTTTTGAATACTTTATTTTATCATCTCTTTTAAAATCTGATGTATATAAGTTTTCTTCACTTCTGATAAAATCATTAAAATTATTTTCTTGATAGTATTGATAGGCAATATATAATAATATAATTAAAACTAATACTATTATAATTTCAAATATTTTATTAGTTTGTTTTTTATTTTTAGACATATTAATCTCCATTATTTATTTTTCAATTAATTATAATTATATATGATTTTTTTACTAATATCAATTATTTTCCTTAATTTAATAATAAATTTAGCCATGGAATTTTATTATACCCCATGGCTTTTTTATATTATTTCATTTTGAATAATTTAATAATCTAAAAAATCAGAATAACTATCAAGAGAATCCATTGACAAATTAGTTATTGATCCTATGTCCTTAAAAGATATATCATTTAATATCATAAATAAAGCTATTATTAATATTACTGTTACCATTATAACTCCTGTTGATATTAGTACTAATTTATTAACATCTACCATTTCTAATGATTCTCTATAAGTATTAATCAAACTCAATCCTGCATATATGTATATCATAAAGCTTACAAGTACTCCTAGTGGTGCATATATTAGAGATATTATTAGATTAATTATAGCCCCTATTGTTATTAGTACAAATGTATTGTTTGTCATTGATAATGTTTCTGAGTATTCTTTTTCTTTCTTTAGAAATTTAGCAATAACAAATAAAATTAGTGCTATAACTGCTATTACTATTGCATATATTAATACTTGTTTAAAAAATGAACTAAATAATTCTGCATCTTTCATTTTTTCCCATAATTGTGAACTGGTAGATTCTTCATAAGAATATGATTTTTCACTAATACTTTTTATTATATTAATAAGTGTACTAATTACTGAAAGCATAGATAATATTACTGATAATATTAATGTTTTAATTGCCCCTTTTTTTAAATCTTCTTCTCTTGCTTTTTGAAGCATATTTGTTACTGGCATTTTTGCCATTTGAATTATATTTTCAAACATCTTTTATTCCTCCATATATTTTTTTATTTTATATCTTTATAAGAATTATATTTTATAATTCCTAGTATAGCTATAATTATTGTTAATAGTATTGTTCCTACTATTATTATGCCCTTTCCTGTATTAGGTAATATTTTATTTGCTATTGTTGGATCTTTTTGTCCAGAAATTGCTTCTTGTTTTGGTTTTTGTGTTGTATCTTCTGTCGATTCCGTTAATTTTATTTTTGGACTACTTGTTAATTCAGCTGTATAATCTTTTGCTTCTATATCTTTATATGTTAGTACTACCTTTTCATTTGTTGCTATTTCTTTATTATATATAGGACTATTTGTACTCATATCTTTTATTTTTAATGTATATTCTAATGTCATACTGTTATTTCCCTCTAAAGTTCCAACCGTCCATATAATATTTCTATCTGTTTTTAGATTTGTTGTGTCTACATTAGCAGAATTTTTCTCAGAAATAATTATATCAAAGTTATCAATAATTTCATTTGGAAAAAAGTCCTTTATCATTACTTCATTCATTGTTGGTTGTATCGTTTGCATAACATCGGCATAAATATACTCTGTAACTATTTTCTCTAAACTATCATTATTTAAGCTATACATTTTTCCGTATGTGGGATTCTCTAATGTACCATATAACTCATCAACATAAGGTTTTCCATCTAAATGAGCAGTATGCTCTCCGTGTATCTATATTATAGAAATCTTTATCAAATTCTGTATCATCTGGTCTTAATAATATAAAATCTATATTATATGTTTTTAGAGATAAAATCTCTGTTTTAGTATTACTAACTAATTCTTGTAAATATGCTTTTGCTGCTTCTTCTGCAGTACTATATTTAGAAAACCACCCACCATAACTACTTGGTTTACTATCTACTCCTATAGCCGTGTAAGGAACATTATCAAATAAAGATATTAGTATTTTATTTACATTATTAGAAAAACTCTTTTTTGCTAATCGTAATGCAGCTTGTACATTATCATAATAATTTCTTTTCTCACTATTCATACTTCTTAGTTTTGTTTTTAATGTATCTATATTATCTGTCAATTCTACAATATGTTCTGCATTATCTTCTGTTCCTTTAACATCATGTTCATCATTTTCACCAACTATATAGTTTCCTTTTTCATCAGTATAGGTATCGGAAATTGGTCCCTGGATTCCTATAACTCCTATTTTAGTTTTAGAGTTTTTCTTTAATATTTTATCTGCTAATGTTTCAATATAAGTTATTTTTTCATTTTCTGATGCATTTGTATATTCTGGAATAATAATAAATATTTCAGTATTATCATATATATCATTTTCTGAATTTGTATTAGATTTTAGATTATTTAAATTTAAATTAATCGTTACTTCTCCCTTAGTTGCATTTGAATCAATTATTGTTTTTGAAATATAACCTTGATCGTTTTCTAAATATTTTGTTTCGCTTGCTTTTTGTGTTACAGTAAGTGCAAGGTTATTCGCCGCATAAATTGGCATTGAAATCATAGATATTAAACAAATTAATAATAAATTTATTATTAATATTTTACTAAAATGCTTGTGTGTGTGTGTGTGTACTCTCCCAAGGCTTTCGTCCTATGTTCATTTTCATTTTCATTTTCCCCTTTCTTATTTATATGATTTATTTTACACTTATCTATTACACTATTCAAGTTTTTTTGACTTTTTTATACAAATGTAATATGCCTGTAATATTTTGGTAATATTTTATCCATAAAAATAGAAGAATGTTTTATTAACAATTCTTCTACTTTTTTATTAATCTTCTTCATATACTTTTGCTTCATTTAAATCTTTCATCGTAAGATTAATTCGATCTTGGTCATCTATATCAATTACTTTAACCGTAACTTTATCGCCAACATGAAGAACATCTTCTACTTTCTTGATTCTTTCCTTGGATATTTTAGAAATGTGTAGTAATCCTTCTTTTCCTCCACATCCTAAATCTACAAAAGCTCCAAAGTTCATAATTCTTACAACTTCACCATAATAGATTCCTCCAACTTCAACTTCTCTTACGATATCTTCTATCATTTCTAATGCTTGCTCTGCTTTGTCATTATTAGTCGAATAAATAAATACCTGTCCATCTTCTTCAATGTCAATTTTTACTCCTGTTTCATCAATAATTTTATTGATCATTTTTCCACCAGGTCCAATTACATCTTTTATTTTATCTACTTTAATTGTCGTGCTAACTATTCTTGGTGCATATTTAGATACTTCTTCTCTTGGTTTTGAAATTACTGGCATCATAACATTATTTAATATGTGTTCTCTTGCTTTTCTTGTTTTTTCAAAAGCTTCTGCTATGATTTCATAAGTCAACCCGTCACATTTTATATCCACTTGAATAGCTGTGATACCTTTTTCAGTTCCTCCTACTTTAAAGTCCATATCTCCAAAGAAATCTTCTAAGCCTTGAATATCAACTAACATTACATAGTCTTCATCATTATCTGGATTTGTTACTAATCCTGTTGAAATACCAGCAACTGGTCGTTTAATAGGTACACCCGCATCCATTAGGCTTAAAGTACTTCCGCAAATGCTTGCTTGCGAAGTTGATCCATTAGAAGATAATACTTCAGATACAACTCTTATTGCATATGGAAATTCTTCTTTTGATGGTAATACTGGAACTAATGCTTTTTCTGCTAGAGCTCCATGACCTACTTCTCTTCTTCCTGGTCCTCTAGATGGTCTTGCTTCTCCTACTGAATAGCTAGGAAAATTATAATGATGCATATATCTTTTAGATTCTTCTGTATCGATTCCATCTAATACTTGTTCTTCACTTATCATACCTAAGGTTGCAATTGACATTACTTGAGTTTGTCCTCTTGTAAATAGTGCGCTTCCATGAACTCTTGGTAGTAATCCTACCTCGCATGATAGTGGTCTTATTTCATCTAAAGCTCTCCCATCTACTCTTTTATGCTCTACAAATATCATTTCTCTAACGCATTTTTTTTCTAATTTGTAAATTGCTTCTGAAATATCAGATCTGTGTTCTTCAAAAGCTTCTTCTCCATATTTTTCAGTATAAGATTCTTCAATTTTATTTGTTAATTCATCTATATTGTTATCTCTTTGTTCTTTATCTGCTTCTTGGACTTTTTCTTTCATTTCTTGTTTAAAGTTTTCTTCAATATATTTGTATATATCATGGTCTACTTCAAAAGATTTATATTCGAATTTTGGTTTTCCAATTTCTTTTTGAATACCAGAAATGAATTCACATATTTTTTTGATTTCTTTATGTGCTTCTTTAATTGCCTCCAACATTGTATCATCTGGAACCTCATTTGCTCCTGCTTCAATCATAGTAATTTTCTTTTCTGTTGCAGCTACTGTTAAAGTCAAATCACTTTTTTCTCTTTCTTCTTCTGTTGGATTTATAATGATTTTTTCATCTACTAACCCAACATTTACAGCTGCTGTTGGTCCATGAAAAGGAATATCAGAAATAGATAATGCTGCAGATGCTCCTATCATTGCTGCTACTTCTGGCGAATTATCTTGTTCCACACATAAAACTGTTGCAACTACTACAACATCATTTCTAAAATCTTTTGGAAATAGTGGTCTTAGTGGTCTATCAATTGCTCTTGATGTTAAAATTGCTTTATCACTTGGTTTTCCTTCTCTTTTTAAAAATCCTCCTGGTATTTTTCCTACAGAATATAATTTTTCTTCAAAATCTACTGATAATGGAAAAAAATCTATTCCTTCTCTTGGTTCTTTTGAAGCTGTTACATTTACTAATACGCACGTATCTCCGTATCGTACTAATACACTTCCATTTGCTAGTCCTGCCATTTTTCCTGTTTCTATTACAAGTTTTCTTCCTGCTAATTGAGTTTCATAAGTTTTAAACATATTTTTTCTCCTTCCTTGCTGATACTTTTATTTTTATCTTTTTATTGTATCAGTATGCAAATTTTAACTATATTTGCATTTTTTATTATTTTTGCACCTTTTACTGCCAAGTACATTTAGATTGTAACCTCTATAATACATTAATTTTTTTCTTTTGCACACATTTAAAATTTAATATATTATACAAGCTACTTACCTAAATTTTTACTTGGTATCTTAAAATTTAAAAATATTTTCTTGAGAAAAGCCCGTGCTAAAATAAGCATAGGCTTTTTCATGTGATTTATTTTCTTAATCCTAATTTTTCAACGATTTCTCTATATCTGTTAATATCTTTTTTAGCTAAATAGTTTAATAAATTTCTTCTTTTACCAACCATTTTTAAAAGACCACGTCTTGAGTGATTATCTTTTTTGTGTATTTTTAAGTGTTCTGTTAATTCGTTGATTCTTTCTGTTAAAAGAGCGATTTGTACTTCTGGTGAACCAGTATCATTTTCCTCTCTTTTATATGTGTTAATAACTTCTTGTTTTCTCTCTTTTGTCATAAATTACACCTCCTATTTTTCTTATTTTTCCTTTAACTGAGCTTAAAGTTTAAGGTGCTAATCTTAAAGCCAAGTAAAAGGTATGTCTTTTTTGACATACCTATTGTACTATATTTTGGAATAAATTTCAAGCTTTTTTTGTTATTTTTATAGTCATATTTCTATAACCCCTTAATTAACTTATTTTTCTTAATCTACTCTACACTTTTCAAGCTCTCAATCATGTTAATTTTTTTCAAAGCAAAATAGGTAACGATATTTACTATTAAAGTAAATCCAACTGTTATTAATATCGAATACACATAACTCATTGGCTGTATAACTTTAGCAAATCGTAACATATTAATCTCACAAGTTCCGTATGATAAAATAATTTAAGAAATATCCACTAATTAATCCTAATAACATTCCAATTGTAGTTAAAATAACTGTTTCTCTTGTTACATAGGAATAAACTTCTTTATCATAAAATCTAATAGTTATTATTTTCAATGATGACTTTCCTAGAATATAAAAAACACAGTAAATTTACATTTATCTGTGTTTCTATTTTTATTATTCTTTTTCTACTATACTATCATAATATAAATTTTCTGGTGCTATATCTTCGCCATTTTCCCATTCAATTGTATTCCCTGCAATTTTTACTTTTTCAAAATATTTTTTATCTTTTAATTTTTGATAAAATTTTTGATCTACATATTTTTTCATATCAAAAATTTTCTCTTCCCCATTTTTAAATTTTATCCATATTTTATAATTTTCTAATACTTTTATCTCTATTGGATTTGGTACTATATACATCTGTATCCCCCCATTATATTATTTCAAAGGTTCTATCTTAAAGAATTCTCCTTGTTCGTGAATTAGAACCCATAAACTTTCTAATTCTTCCTGATGAATTGAAATCCATGCTTCTACTAATTTCTTTTTCTTATATGGAATTTGTCCTTCTAATATTTTTCCGTTTAAGTCATAAACAGCTTCTTGTTCATTATATCTAACATGAATATGTTTTTCATGATGTTTACCATCTTCATCAAAAAACATTTGTACAACAATTCCATAAAATTGTGAAACAACTGGCAATTTATCATCTCCTTTACTATATCACTTTTTTAATTATTTTTCAATATCTTGGAAAGTCTAAATGCTAGAATTACATTTAGAAAAAGAATAAAATAATATTAATTATATGATATTTTACATTTTATGTCAATTGTTTTGCTGTAAATTTGTAATTAATAACAAAAACACAGTAAATTTACATTTATCTGTGTTTCTATTTTAAACAATATATTCAATTGAATTATTTGGAAAATACTTACTCATTTGTTCTCTAAAAAACCTTTCTCCATCTTCTCTTACATCTTTTTTATACATATATTTTCCTCTACCTCTTCCTGTCATTATTTCTTTATTATAAAGGTTAATTGCATTTGGAAAGGCTTCTTCATTTATTTTCGTATGAACATAGCTATATGTCATAAATATAATTTCAAAAAACACATCTTTTTTTACTTTTTCCGATAATTCTTCATGTAATTTTTGAATTAATTCTAAATATAGTTGCTTCCAATTGTCTACTAAAATAACTGGTGCAATTAAAATTCCTATTTTATAACCTGCCTCTTTTAATTTATTTATTGCTTCAATTCTTCCTTTTAATCTAGAAGTCCCAAATTCTACTTTGTTAATGATTTCTTCTGGATTAACACTCATTCTTATTATAATTTTTCCTTTATGGTCTAATTCTAAAATATCATCTACCATATCAAATTTAGTTGGAAATGTTAAAAAACCTTTTGATACATTTTTAAAATTTTCAATAGTCCAAGGCAAATTTCCTGTAATTGTATTTTCTAAAATCAAGTCACTATTACTCCCTATTTCGAAAGTTAATTCTTTGTCTGATTTTTCTGATGTTTTTATAATTTTTTCTAACATCTGCTCTCGATTAACAAATAGTCGTAAATAAGCACATTTATTATAATTGCATACTAAATAACAATACATACAAGAGGCTGTACAACCCGATGATGTATATGGTACTAAAAAATCTGATGTTTTATGATTTTCTACAAATTTATGTGTTTTTCTAATTCCTATAATTAAATTTCTTTTCATGTCAGGAAATTCTCTATTTTCCTTTTTCCTCATTTCCTCTATATTATTATGATTTTCTATTTGAACTTTAGGTACTTCTTTATATTTTTCCATTAACTCTTTTCCTAATGGATAGTCTAATATTTCTTTTTCAAAATAAATAGCTTTTGGTTTAAACATTTTTTATCTCCTTAAATTTAAGATATTTATAGTTTAACCAAAAGCCACTTTAATTATTAAATTCTTTCATATGTTACAAATTCATAATCTAAATTATTTTTTTCATCTCTAATTCCTTTTTGTCTACTTACTTCTCTCCATGTGTCTGCATTTATTTTTGGAAAAAAGACATCTCCTTCAAAATCTTCTCCAATTTCTGTTACATACATTTTTTTGACATACGGCATTAAGAAATTATAAATCATAGCACCTCCGAATTACAAATGCTTCTTCTTCTCCTTCTATTAAATCTTGTATTTGTAATAAAGAATGGACTACCTCTACTTTTTCATCATTTACTTTAAAATCAGGATTTTGACTAAAAATGATATGTTTTCTGTTTGGTAAAATGCCTCCTAAAGATTCAAATGTTTTTCTCCCCATTATAATGGTATGATTTGTTGTTAGTTCTTTAAAATGTTTTAAATCTTCTGGTAAGTGCCATATTATTTTATTATCTTTTCCTATTATATTATTTTTTGCTTTTGCTACTACTATACTTAACATTTTATTTTCTCCTTTTGATTATAACTATATCCTTCTTTTCATTGCATTTTTTGCTCCAAATACACATGGTGCATTACACTTCCATCCCGGGAACGTACATCTTGCACCTTTTGAATA
>CANRKZ010000006.1 GCA_947631335.1 uncultured Clostridia bacterium | reverse complement strand
GGCGATATAGCCAAGTGGTAAGGCACGAGTCTGCAAAACTCTGATCCCCGGTTCGAATCCGGGTGTCGCCTCCAAAGAAAAATCGTAAAAATATTGATATATCAATGCTTTTACGATTTTTTTAATGCTTTTTGATTAATAAATAAAAATGCACTATACTCAATAGTTTCAGGCTTTTAAAATTTAAAAAATTATTCCATAAGGGTCAAAAATGGGTTTAAATTAATTTTTAATAATTAGAAAATACACTATTCAAGCACATTACAGAGGCTGGTCTAGTCGACAAAAGCCTCCAAAGAAGAAGCCGCAAAAGCATTGACATATAAATGTTTTTGATTTAAAAATAAAAATTCAGTGTTTTCAGTACTTTAGAGGTAAATAAGATAAAAATGAAAGAAAGTATAGAAATGTTTATGAATAAATTAGAAAGATTACCCAAGTTATCACAAGAAGAGCTAAAATAAATAGCTAATGAAATGAAAAAATATAAGTTATAAAATAATCAAAATAAAAATGATTTTGAGATAAAAATTATCCCAAAATCATCTTTTTCTTATAAAATTTCTCTAAAAAATTGATACTCATTACCAGAAGTAGACTTTCCTTTATAGATATAACCATTATAAATTCCACCATTATCATCATTTAAATCTACATCAAGTTTCATATTATAAGAAAAATTTTGATTTAGATTATTTACAATATGAATTGTGAAATTTAAAGTATAATTAATATCTTCTAAATTAATATTTGCCTCTTTTAAAACTTTACCATTAAAAGAAACCAAATTTGAATCATCTGAAACCGAATAATTTGTTAAAATATCTTGGTTCAAATAGCCTAAAGTAATTGGATTAGAACAGTCTGTGTAAAAAGTAGGTTCATCATAGTTGTTATTTTCATTTTCTTGATTGGTATTGATAATCTTAAAGTCAATCCTATTATTAAAAGGTTGCTCTAATTCTTGATATTTACCAAAATCTAGAGGATTTTTATAATTTAATAGTTTAGTTCCTTTATCAATTTTAGAGGTCATAATAATATTATCAATATATAACTCTTTTACGGTGTTTTCATCTGTTAGTTCAGAACTAGATTGACTATTATCTAAATAAATTGACAAATCTGTATACTGAGAAATACTCATATCTTTTAGGGATTGATTTTCAGAATGATCAATTGCATTAGCACTGCTATATAATAATATTTTTTGCACGGTAAAAATTGAATTTTCATTTTTATCAGAAATTTCTATCATCTGGTTAGCGAAGTTACTTTTTGCAAGAGAAGTAGAAAGTACAAAATGATAATATAATAGTAACAAAGCAAATGAAATAATAATTAATATTACAAATGCAAGTTTCACATTTTTTATTTTAAAATTTATTTTTCTCATTTTAACTCCCTTCTAAAAGAATGAATTAAAGCCTATTATATAACAGTTCCATATACTTAAATACCTTTGTATGCCATTCTGTATCACTTGCGTATCTTGTGTTAACACCAGAAAGCGTAGGACCATTATAATACCATCCTGCTGCAGTTTCACCATCGTAAATTTTAGTACCAGATGGATTTAAATAATATTTTACTAATGATTTGGCAACTGTTTCAATACCCTCTGAATAATCTGAAAACTCAAAAGAAGATTCATAAGGAGTATTATCATAAGAACCATAGCCAAATAAGTTTTTCTTATCCTTGGCAATTTCTGAAGTTCCCCATCCACTTTCGTGAATTGCTATGGATGCTAAGAAAATACCATTTATATTGTATTTCTTTTCTATATTGTAAAATACTTGATAATTATCTTGGAATATTTTATTTGTATCACTTGGTAGTCCAGTAAATATTTTTTTATAGTCATTTAAAGTTAAACCACTTACTTTATTTAATTCCATACTGGTATTAACTTTTAGTAAAATTCTCTGAATTCTATTTTTCTCGACAATATTTGGTGTTGTATAAGATGAAGTTAAGTTAGAAGTTTTTATGTATCCCTCTATACCATCGAAAGAAACTTTACACCATTCTTCACTAGGTAATTCTAATAGCTTAACATCAATACTTGCTTTTACTTCTGCTAAATCTTTAGCATTTGCATCAGTAGTTTCTTTTAAATTTTCAGTATTAATGAAATACATTGTGTCACCAAGATGAACTTTGTGTTTAGCTAAAAATTCAGAAGTACCAAGATTAATTAGTTTTGGAGTAGGATCTAAAATCTTTTCTTTCGATAAAATGATTTCCTCCACAAAGTTACCATTTTCATAAGTTTTGATAACCATAACTTTATCTTTTCCAAGAATACCTTCCTGTGTAACAACTTCTTCTCCCTTTGGAAGAGAAGGGGTATTGGTATAAGTTGTTTCAAATTCTACGTCACGTTCTTCTACGGCTTGTTCTTTTACTCTATCCATATCAGCATTTTCAGAGATAATATTTTGCATATTTAAGCTATGTCTATTAAGTTCATATTCTGATATATTATCTAGTGTTTCTACTTTAGCATAACTTTTTTTAAAAGAAGTGTCCTTTGGGAAAAATAACGCCATAGAAACAATTAGAATGCTACATCCTGTTATAATATGAGATAATTTTAAGTCATTTGACCTATGTTTGTTTTGAGTATAACAAGTAGAAGAAAAAACATTAGAATTTTTCTTCTCTCTATCATATTGATTTGAATTATTGTATACTTGTCCCACTTTTGAAGTATGTTGCATTTCTTGCAATTCTTTGAATACATCAGATAGATTTCTGTTTTCATAAGAATTTTTATTGCTTGCCATAACCGTACTCACTTTCTTTTATAAATTTATACATATTTATTATATAATAACAAATCAAATCTGTCCATAAATTTTGACAAAAAATATATAGATAGAAAAAATTACTAGTAATTTTTATATTATGAAACTACTTGCAAAATATGTAAAATAGTATATAATATAGTCATAGATAAATGTTCTGAGAAAATATTTCTAAATAGGCATTTTAAAAAACGGAATGTCTTATTAGATTTGAAGGATATAATAGGAGGTGAAAAAATGAATCTTGAATCAGTAGAAAAAAGCATTGGATATACATTTCAAAATAAAGAATTATTAAATAAGGCATTAACTCATACATCCTATGCTTATGAAAATAAAGTAGATAGTAATGAAAAATTGGAATTTTTAGGAGATAGTATTTTAGAATTCATATCAAGTAAGTATATCTATTGTAATTATCCTAAGCTAAAAGAAGGAGAAATGACTAAAGTTAGAGCAAGTGTAGTATGTGAAAATAGTTTATATAAAGTTGCAAAATTGCATAATTTTAGTGATTTCTTGAATTTAGGAAAATCAGAACAAAAAACAGGAGGAAAGAAAAGACCAGCAATATTAGCAGATAGTGTAGAAGCGGTAATAGCAGCTATCTACCTAGATGGAGGACTACAATATGCAGAAAAATTTATTATAGAAAACTTAAAAAATGAAATAGAAATAGCAAGTAAACATGTAGGAGATAAAGATTATAAAACAGTATTACAAGAAAAACTTCAAATTCATGGAGAAGTAAAGATAGAATATGAAACAATAAAAGAAACAGGACCAGATCATGACAAAAGTTTTGAGGCTCAAGTAAAATGCAATGGTAAAATACTTGCAGCAGGAAAAGGAAAAAGTAAAAAAGAAGCACAAATGCAAGCAGCAAAAAAAGCTTTAGAAAATTTGAGATAGAAAAGAGGGTAAATCTATGAAGAAACAATACATAATACCTATATTTGTACCACACTTAGGATGTCCAAATGATTGTATATTTTGTAATCAAAAATCAATTAGTGGACAAAAAAATAATATAACAAAAGAAGAGGCCCAAAAGATAATAGATGATTACCTAAAAAGTATAAATGAAGAAGATTCACAAATAGAAATAGCATTTTTTGGAGGAAGTTTTACAGCAATTGAACCAGAAAAACAAGAAGAATTGCTACAAGTGGCTTATGAATATGTAAAAACAGGACAAGTAGAAAGTATTCGAGTTTCAACAAGACCAGACTGCATTAATAAAGAAATATTAAAAAGGCTAAAAAAGTATAGGGTAAAAACAATTGAATTAGGTGTACAATCATCTAATGAATATATTTTAAAAAGAGCAGGCAGGGGACATACCTTCCAAGAAGTAAAAAAAGCATCTAAAATGATAAGGTGGAATGGGTTTAAATTAGGACACCAAATGATGGTAGGATTGCCAGAAAGCACTAGAATTGACGAAATAAATACAGCAAAAGCTTTAGCAAAATTAAAACCTAAAATGGTAAGAATATATCCAGTTTTAGTTATAAAAAATACAAAATTAGAAAAAGAATATGAAGAAGGAAAATATCAACCATTATCAGTTGTACAAGCGGTTGAAGAATGTAAAGAAATTGTTAGAATATTTGCAGATAAGAAGATAGATGTTATAAGAATAGGACTTCAAAACACAGAGGAGATCTCTAATCCAGAAAATAAAGATAGCCAAGTAATAGCAGGTCCATATCATCCAGCATTTCGACAATTAGTGGAGTCGGGTATGTGGTATGATTCTATCGTATCAAAAATCAAGAAATTAAATGTTAAGGTAAAAGAGGTAGAAGTTAGAGTAAATCCAATTGATTGCAATAATGTAATTGGACATAAAAAGGAAAACGTTATTAAATTAAAAGATACTTATAATGTTGATTTGCTTTTAAAGCAAGATGAAAATATAAAACCAGGAAAAAGTAAAATTGAGATCATAAAAGTGTATGAAAATTAAAAAAGGCTAAAACTTTAGTCTTTTGTTTTTTTACAATAAAATACTTGTGAATAAATCACCTTTATTTTACAAATACTTAAATAAAGGTGATTTTATGTATAAATGGAAAAAACAAGATATAAAAAGAATAGTTATAGAAATAATAGGAACTATTTTAGGCGCTTTTATTATGGCAGTAGGTATTTCTTTATTTTTATTACCGAATCAATTATCAACTGGAGGTATATCAGGAATTGCAACGATTACCTATTATTTATTTCATATTCCAATGGGATTTATGATAGTATTAATTAATATACCTTTGTTTTTATTTTCCATGTATAAAATAGGAAAGAGTTTTTTTGTAAAGTCTCTCATTGGAACAGTTTGCTTGTCAATTTTTATTGATATTTTAGATGAAATAGAACCACTTACACAAGATAAATTTTTAGGATGTATTTATGGAGGTATCATTATAGGAATAGGGACTGCTATTTTATTGAAAGTTAATTCTTCAACCGGAGGAAGTGATTTAATCAGTTATGTAGCCAAAAAGTATAAGCCGATGATTCGAACAAGTAATACAATTATTTTAATTGATAGTATGATTATTACTTTAAATGTTATATTTCTTAAACAAATAGAGATTGGATTGTATTCTGCCATTGCAATTTATTTAATGGGAAAGATAATTGATATCTTATTTGAGGGAATTTATTTTACGAAACTAATATTAATTGTTTCAGATGAAACAGAAAAAATTGCAAAAGAAATAGAAGAAAAAGTACCAAGAGGAACAACAGGACTTTATGGGAAAGGAATGTATACAAAAAAAGAAAAACTAGTACTAATGTGTGCTGCTTCCAGAAGAGATGTTTCAAAAATAAAGATAATAGCAAGAAAAATTGATCCATCTAGTTTCATAATCATAACGAATTCAAGAGAAGTAGTAGGATTAGGATTTAAAAAAATTTAAAAAAATATCCGAATAAGATTCAAAAATAGCCATAATATGATATAATATTTTAAGAAGAGACATAAAAGGGGAATTTTAAATGAAAGAGCAAGAATATGTAATAAAAGATATAGACTCTTTTGAATTAAAAGATATCTTTGATTGTGGTCAATGTTTTAGATGGAATGAGCAAAAAGATAAGAGTTATACAGGAGTATTTAAAAATAATGTAGTCAATGTAAAAAAAGAAAAAAATAAAGTTATTTTTAATGGGATTTGTGAAAAAAATATAAAAGAAACCATAGAAGACTATTTTGACTTAAATCGTGATTATGAGAAAATAAAAAAACAATTAGCTAATATAGATAAGTATATGAAAACAAGCATCCAATATGGAAAAGGGATTCGTATTTTAAATCAGGATTTATGGGAGATGATTATTTCATTTATTATATCAGCAAATAACAATATACCAAGAATAAAAGGAATTATAGAAAGACTAGCAAAAGAATTTGGGAATGAAATTATTTATAGAGGAAAAAAGTATTATACATTTCCAACAGCAGAGCAGTTAAAAGATGTAACAGTGGAAGAATATAGAAAATTGGGTTTAGGATTTCGAGATATCAGATTATATGAAACGACAAAGATGATAGTAGAAAAAAAGATTGATATAAAAGAAATGAAAAAAAATCCAAATACGATAGAGGTAAGAGAAGAGTTACTTACATTATCAGGAGTAGGCCCAAAAGTAGCAGATTGCATTTTATTATTTTCAGATTTAAAGAGATTTGAAGTATTTCCAATCGATGTATGGGTGAGAAGAGTTATGAATGACCTATATATAAAAAAAGAAGATGAGACAAAAGTGAGTAAAAAACAAATAGAACAAATTGCGAAAGAAAAATTTGGTACCTTAGCAGGGCTAGCACAGCAGTATTTATTTTATTGGAGAAGAGGAGCATAAATATTAAATAAAACATTGGAGGATTAAATGGGACTAAGAATCATATACGGAAAGCCAGGAAGCGGGAAAAGCACTTATTGTTTCCAAGAAATTGCTAATTTAATAGAGAGAAAAAAAAAGATTTTTATGATTACACCAGAACAATTTTCTTTTACTGCAGAAAAAAAATTAATGAATTCAGTCAAATCAAAAGCAGTGATTCATGCCGAAGTAATTACTTTAAGTAGAATGGCATACAGAGTTTTAGAACAAATAAGTGGGAGTTACAAGAGTAATCTTTCTAAATATGGAAAAGCAATGTTAATCTATTCCATCTTATCTAAGCATAAATCAGAGCTAAAATTTTTAGGCAAATCTGACGAAAATATAGACTTAAGTATGACAGCAATTACAGAATTTAAAAAACATGGAGTAACGGTACAAAAGTTAAAAGAAGAAATCGACAAGACAAAGGACACTTATTTAAAAACTAAATTATTGGATATGACTCTTATCTATGAAAAATTCGAAGAAAAAATAAGAAACCAATACATAGAGGAAAATGATTTATTAACAATATTAGCAAATAATTTAGATAAAACTGATTTTGTAAAAAATAGTATTATTTATATAGATGAATTTGCAGGCTTTACCTCTCAAGAATATCAGATTATCAAAGAGTTAATAAAACAAGCAAAGCAAGTTAATATTACCATGTGCATGGATAACTTAAATACAAACACAAATCCAGATATAGATATTTATCATTCTAATAAAATAACATTACTTAAGTTACTAAATTTAGTAAAAGAAAACGGATTCAAATTAGAAAATTCAGTTGTATTAGATAAACAATATCGATTAAAAACAGAGGAATTAAAACATTTAAGTGACAACATTTATTGTATAAAACCAACAAAGTATGAAAAAAAAGTGGAAAACATAAAGTTATTTCTAGCTAAAAATGAATATTCTGAGGTAGAGGAAATGGCACAAAGAATTTATCAATTGGTAAGAGAAAAAAAATTAAGATACAATGATATTTCAATTATTACCAAAAATATAGAAAAATATTCTTCACTCGTTAGGGCTATTTTTAATAAATATCAAATTCCAGTGTTTATTGATGAAAAACGTGATTTAAATCAAAATATTATAGTACAGTATGTACTAGCTATTTTAGAAATTTTAAATAAAAATTTTTCTAATGATACCATTTTTTCTTATCTAAAATTAGGATTTTTAACAATAGAACCTGATAAGCTTTTTAAGCTAGAGAACTATTGTATGAAATGGGGAATTAATCATAATAAATGGAAAAAAGATTTTATATACGACATAGAAGATGAAAATAAGAAAAAAGAAACAGAAGATTTAAATGAACTAAGAAAACAAATTATAAATCCATTATTAAAACTACAAGATAGAATAAAACAACAAAAGACAGCTACTAATATAAGTAAATCAATTTATCGATTTATACAAGAACAAAATATGGAACAAAAGATAAATAAGAAAATAGAAGAGCTAGAAAATAAAAATTTACTTGATTTGGCAAGTGAATATAAAACAAGTTATAAAGTGATATTAGATATTTTAGATGAAATGATTACCATCTTTCAAGAAGAAAAAATGACAGTAGATCAATATAGTAAGATACTAAAAATTGGATTAAAAAATAGTGGGCTTGGTAAAATTCCTGGAACACAAGATCAAGTGATTTTAGGAGACGTAGATCGATCTAGAAGCCATGAAGTACATACAGTGTTTATAATAGGAGTAAACGATGGTAGTTTTCCAAGTGTAAATAAAGATGAAGGTTTTTTTAATGATTTAGACAGGGAAAAGCTAAAAGAAGATGGTATCGAGTTGGCTAAAGGGACAATAGATAAACTTTATGAAGATAATTTTAATATATATAAAGCTTTTACGACAGCAGAAAATCAGATTTACTTATCATATGTATCATCTGATAGCGATGGAAAATCATTAAGACCATCTATCCTAATTAGAAAAATAAAAAAGATGTATCCAAAATTACAAGAAGAAAGTGATGTGATTTTTAAAAAGTATGAAATTGTGAATCCAGTGATTACTTATGAGGAATTAATTCAAAATATAGCAAGACTAAAAAAGAAAGAAAAAATAGAAGAAATTTGGTATGAAATCTATCAATATTATAATGCGCAAAATGAATGGAGTAAGAAATTACAAGAAGATTTAAAAGGCTTAAAATATACAAATATACCAGAAAATATAAAAAAAGAAAATATTGAAAAATTATATGGAAGTACTTTAAATACCAGTATATCCAGACTTGAAAAATATAGAAGTTGTCCTTTTTCTTATTATTTACAATATGGACTAAAATTAAAAGAAAAGGAACAATTAAAAGTGCAAAGTTTTAATACAGGATCTTTTATGCATGAGACTATTGATAAATTTTTTGAATTTGTAAAACAAGAAAATTTAAAATTAGAAGAATTAGGCGAAGAGCAGATTTTAGAAATTGTATCCGATATTATTGAGGAAGAATTGAATCTAAGAAAAAATTTTGTGTTTACTGCAACTGCTAAATATAAAGTATTAGTAAGAAGACTAAAAAAAATTATTAGCAAAGCATTAAAATATATTATTGAAACAATTATTCATAGTGATTTCCATATAGAAGGGACAGAAATAGACTTTAGCAAAAAAGGAAAATACGATCCCATTTTATTAGAATTGGAAAATGGAAAAAAGATTGAAATAACAGGAAAAATTGATAGAATTGATACAGCTAAAAAACAAGAGGGAAAATACCTAAGAATTATAGATTATAAATCATCTGCAAAAAACATTGACTTAAATGAGGTGTATGCAGGATTACAAATACAGCTTTTAACGTATACAGATGCAA
Source organism: uncultured Clostridia bacterium (assembly GCA_947631335.1). Lineage (GTDB taxonomy): Bacteria > Bacillota > Clostridia > TANB77 > CAG-508 > CAG-269. The sequence continues at coordinate 32,652 of CANRKZ010000006.1, read as the reverse complement.
TTTGTAAGAAAGAAGATATAATGCCTGCAGGAATTTTTTACTTTTCATTATTAGAACAAATGGTAAAAGCAGAAAAAAATATGACAGATGAAGAAATTGAGGAAATGATTCGAAAGAATTTTAGAATGAAAGGATTAATTATTGCCGATGTTAAAATTATAAAAATGAATGATAATACCCTAAAGTCAGGAAGTTCAAAATTAATACCAGCAGCACTAACTTCATCCGGAAATATAAATGAAAAATGGACAAATGGCGTAAAATCAGAAGAATTTAAAATTTTACAAGATTATATTTATAAAACGATTAAAGATATTTCGAAAGAAATATTAAGTGGAAAAATTGATTTAAAACCATACTATAAAAAAGGAAAAACTCCTTGTCAATATTGTGAATATAAAACCGTATGTGGTTTTAATCCAAGACAAAAAAATAATAACTATTTTTATATTGACCAGAAGTCAAAAGATGAAATTTTATTAAAAATGAAGAAAGAAATACAAAAATAAGGAGTGCGAATATGGATTTGTCAAATAAAAACGTATTACATATAAGAAAACAAAACATAGAGTTTTTACAATTTAGAAGATTGCTAGAATACGAAGATATTTTAACACATGCCTATTCTTTAGGAACGAACTTAAACTTTAGAACATCAACAATAGAAAAAGAAAAATTACCTGAACAAGAATATAAAAAAGCAATAGAAAGTTATAAAGTATTATGCGATTCTATTGATTGTAATTATACTAATTTAGTAAAAACCAATCAGGAACATACAGATTGTGTTAAAATAGTAGAAGAAAAAGTAAATAAAATGAGTCCAGACTTTAATTTAGAAAAATATTATAATACGGATGGCTTAATAACAAACAAAAAGAACCTTATTCTTTCTACGACAAATGCAGATTGTATTTTATTGTTGTTTTTTGATCCCATAAAGAGAGTCATAGCAAATACACATTCCGGTTGGAAAGGAACACTTCAAAGAATAACAATAAAAACAATAGAAAAAATGATAAAAGAATTTGGATGCAATCCAAAAGATATTATCTGTTGTATTTGCCCAAGCATACGAAAATGTCATTTTGAAGTAGAAAAAGAAGTAAAGAATATGTTTGAAGAGGAATTTAAGGACTTAGAAGATTTAAATGAAATTATAGAAGAAAAAATGCCAAATAAAAAGTGGAATATTGATACCATTTTAATTAATAAAAAAATATTAGAAAAACAAGGCTTAAAAAAAGAAAATATAATAGATAGTGGTATATGTAGCGTTTGTCATTCAGACTTAATCCATTCCTATCGAGTAGAAAAACAAGGATATGGTTTAAATACAGCATTAATCAACTTAAGATAATTAGATAAAATATATTACAAAGGAGGAGAATGGAGTTGGGAACAAAAGAAGAAACACAGAGAATGAGAAAAGTTAATATGAAAATATTTCCTACGTATAAAAAGTTAGCATGGGATTATTTGTTTTTCTATACAATTGATTTTTTATTTTTAACACAGGTAAAAAATATTAGTGCAGCAGATGTCGTACTAAAAGGAACCTTTTATTCTTTATTCAGCATAATATTGCAAATTCCTGCTAGCATTATTGTAGAATTTTTAGGAAGAAAAAATAGTGTAATTTTAGGGAATATTTTAAACTGTTTTTATATGGTTATTATTATGCTTAGCAGAAATCTGTTTGACCTAATATTTGCAGAGTTTATTAGCGCGATATCATTTGCTATAAAGAATGTGGCAGAGCCAAGTCTACTGAATGAATCAATTCCACCATCAAAATATAAAAGCCAAATTTATTCAAAAATAAGTGCAAAAGGAGCATCAGGGTATTATTTATTTAATGCAATATCTAAAATAATAGCAGGATTTTTATTTGCAATTAATGGGTATTTACCAATTATATGTTCACTTGCTGTTTTAGTTATTGTTTCAATCATATCAATTGGATTTATGGAACCATTAAAAAAGAGCAAAAAAAATATAAATGATTTATTAGGAAAAAAACAATTAAAAGATATCAAAGAAGGTTTCTCTTACATTTTGAAATCTAATAGATTAAAAGCTCTTTTATTATGTGTATCTTTAATTTCACCATTATTGATAATCCTTAGTAACTATCATGTTAGCTTATTAGAAGACTTAAAAGTATCGGCTGCTTTGATTGGTATTATAGCAGCAATTGGTAGTTTTATAAGTGCCTATGCATCTAAAAAACAAGAAAAGTATCATAATAAGTTAAAAAACAAATCCATGATAACCCTTGCAAGTATGCTATCGATTAGTACCTTAATTGCTGGAATTTGCGGACTAAAAGCAGAAAAATATAATATATTATTAATGATTGTGATTTTTACAAATGTAATTTATAATTTTTGTCAAGGAATGTATTATACCATTATAGATAAATATTTAAGGAACTTTTCTAATAAGGAAATTGATACAAAGATATTTGCTGCTAAGAATTTGTTTTCCAATATTGGTAGAGTAGTAGGAGGATTATTTGCATCTTTTTTACTTGATAAAATGGCAACTACGTATTGTATGATTATAATGGGAGTTATTTTTACAATACTATACATATTAATGGGAAAATATATGAAATCTAGAATTGGTTTAAAACCTGAAGAATATTCAAAAGAAGAGACTAAATATGATGAACAGAAACTAATAAAAGGAGAGGTTTAATGATAATCCCAAGTAAAATACAAAAAGGAGATACTATAGGTGTAGTTGCTCCTTCAGATCCAATCATCGGAAATAATATAGAAGAACTTAAAAAAGCAAAACAGATAGTTGAAAAAGATGGTTTTAAAGTAAAATTTTCAAAAAATCTTTTTTCAAATACAAATGGTTATAGCGCTAATGCTAAAGAAAAGGCAGAAGATATAAATGAAATGTTCAAAGATAAAGAAGTTAAAATGATATGGTGTGCAAAGGGAGGTTCTAATTCTAATAATGTTTTCGAATATTTAGATTATAAATTAATAAAAAACAACCCTAAAATAATATGTGGATATAGTGATATTACATCTTTAACAAATATGATAAACAAAAAGACAAAACTAGTAACATTTAGTGGTACTAATTTTAAGACAATTGCAACAGATAAAACAGATTATAGTTATCAGCAGGTTATAAATCGATTAGTAGAGGGAAGATTAGAATTGGGATCTGAAAATGAAAGCTATATAACAATTCAGAAAGGAATAGCAGAAGGTGAGCTAATTGGAGGAAATTTAAATTTAATTAGAGGTATGGTAGTTGGAAAATATAGATTGAAGTTTACGAACAAAATTTTATTTTTGGAAGAGTTGGGAATTGAAACAGATCCAGCAATGGTAAGTAATTTTCTATATTTTATGAAGCAAAATGAGATATTTAATAAAATAAAGGGGTTATGGCTTGGAAATTATGAACATGAAAGTGGAGTAACTTTGGAAAAAATAGTATTAGATGTTATCGAAAATGAATATGATTTTCCAATTATTAAATCGAATAATTTTGGACATATTGAAACCAAAACAATAATTCCAATTGGCACAAAAGCAAGAATAGATACTAGCAAAAAGATAAAAATAGAATTAGTAGAAAATTGTGTAAAATAGGACGAAACAAGGAGTAGTAATAATGTTTGAAACATGGGAAGAGCTAGAAAAAGAAATACAAGGATGTAATCGATGTAAATTGTATAAAACAAGACAAAATATCGTATTTGGATCAGGAAATAAAAATGCGAAATTGATGTTCATAGGAGAAGGACCAGGAGCAGATGAGGATAAGATGCGGAGAGCCATTTGTTGGAAGGGCAGGCAAGTTAATGAATATGGCGTTTCAAATGCTTGGAATTAAAAGAGAAGAAGTATATATCGCAAATATTGTAAAATGCAGACCTCCAGCTAATAGAAATCCAGAAGAAGATGAGTGTTTAGCTTGCATGAATTATTTGAGAAATCAAGTTATATTACTAAAACCAGAAATTATTGTGCTTTTGCGGAAGTGTGGCTTTAAAAAATATTTTAGGAAAAGAATATGGCATAACGTCAGCTAGGGGAAAATGGATAGAAAAAAAGGGAATTAAGTATATACCGACTTGGCATCCGGCAGCACTTCTTAGAGATGAAACTAAAAAAATAGACTTTATCAAAGATTTACAATTGGTAATAAAGGAATTAAATAAGTAGTCAGTTTCCTTGAATAAAGATTACTTCTATTATAAAATAATAAAGGGCTATAAGAACTTATAAAGGAGAAAATAAAGATGCAAGAATTGGATAAAATAAGAGAAAAAGCAAATTATTGTTTGAATTGTAAAGTAAAGCCATGTTCTCACAAAGGATGTCCTTTAAAAAATAAGATACCAGAATTTATCAAACATATAAAAGAAGAAGATTACATAGAGGCTTATAAAATATTATGTGAGACAACAGTATTACCAGGGGTTTGTGGAAGAATTTGTCCGCATCAAAAACAATGTCAGGGATCTTGCATAAGAGGAATTAAGGGTAATCCTGTTTCCATTGGAAAATTAGAAGCTTTTGTATTTGACCAAGCAGAAGAAAGAGGATATCATTTAGTAAATTGTTGGGAAAATGAGATGAAGGAAAACAAATTGAAGAACAGAAATAAAAAGGTAGCAATTGTGGGAGGAGGACCTTCTGGATTAACAGCAGCAGCATTCCTAGCAAAAAATGGAGTAAAGGTTACTATTTATGAAAGATATGATTATTTAGGTGGACTTTTAATGTATGGAATTCCAGAGTTTCGTTTATCAAAGAAAGTTGTAGAAAACACTATTGAACAAATTTTAGAATTAGGAATAGAAGTAAAGTACCACCAAAGGTTAGGAGAAAACTTAGATTTAAAGCAATTGGAAAAGGAATATGATGCTATTTTTCTTGGATTTGGTGCTAATATTTCTATAAAAATGGGAGTAGAAGGAGAAGATTTGACAGGAGTTTATGGAGGAAATGAATTATTAGAATATAATAAACATCCAAGTTATAAAGAAAAAACAGTGGCAATCGTTGGTGGAGGAAATGTAGCAATAGATTGTGCTAGAACGATAAAAAGATTGGGCGCAAAAGAAGTAAAGGTAATTTATCGAAGAGCAAAAGAGCAAATGCCAGCAGAGGATAAGGAGATAAAACAAGCAATTGAGGAAGGAATAACGTTTTTGTTTCAAAATAATATTATAAAAATATTAGGGAAAGATAAAGTTGAAGAATTAGAATTGATCAAAACGAAATTAGTGAAAAAAGAAGGAGAGACAAGACTTGTTCCTATTAATATTGAAAATAGTAATTACAAAATAAAGGTAGATTATGTGGTAATGGCGTTAGGAGCAAGACCCGCAGATGATATAGAAAAGTTAGGAATTAATTTGACTAAATGGGGTAATATTGAGATAAACGAAAATTACCAAACATCCAATAAAAAAATATATGCAGGAGGAGATTTAGCAGGAATAAGGGGTACTGTTGCATGGGCATCCTATTCGGGAAGGGAAGCGGCAAAAAAAATAATAGAAAATATAAAAGATTAAAAGAAACATTTTAAAGGTTTCTTTTAATCTTTTAGTATCTGTTTTTCTTTACCGTTTCCAAGTATTAATTTTTTTATTGTTCTTAAAATGGTAAAAATTATATTTTCTTTTTTACTAATTACTTTAATAGCTGTTTCAACTTCTCCATTTTCTAAAGTATTATATTTTCTTTCTAACTCTTCCATTTTATTTACATAGTAAGTATTAAAAAATGTATAACCTTCTGTACAACCTAAATAATCTTTGAAAGAATAAAGTTTTTTTCTATAATTTTCTATTTCTTCTAAAGTAGTGATAGATAGAAAAGCTTTATCAAAATAACTTGATATAATTAAATTTTGAGTTCTCATAAAAGTTAAAGTGATTTCATTTTTTAATTCATCAATTTTTTGTAACATGCCATCTACTCTTTTATTTCTATCGTCAGCTCCGAGCAATACGATTATTTAGTTTAATAATATTTTCTTCTTTATTAAGAATGTCATCAATTGCATTTTGAACTGCCATAAATATTTTAGGTGATGTCAACTCAGAAAACTTTATTTTGAAATTATCATTACTATTTAATGTACTTTCAAACAAAATAGTTTCTCCTACAATATAAGCCATTTGATTTACTAAGCAACATTCCAATGGATAATAAGAAGGACTGATGGTTTCAAAACTAATACCAAAATATTTTACATATTCTTTTGGCATTCCATTCATTTTAGAAGCCATTAATTGAACAGCTGCTTCATTTAGCCCTAAACCATATATCTTAAATTCAGTATAATCACAAAGTCCCATTCGAATTAAATAATTTCTTTTATCTTTTATTTCTTGAAGATAGTGAATGCATTCGTGTATTGCAAATTCTTCTAAATCTTTATCTTGGATATGATCATTAAAATAAATAGATGAATTTTTATAAAAGTAATTTGCTTCTGCCATTCCATCTGGCATTTTTGCTCTATACATATCTAATCTAGATAGCTTAATAAATATTTCATTTTGATTTAGATTATATTCTGGGAAAGTGTCACAAAGCTTAATAGAAATATTTCTTGCAATAGAATTAATTTTTAAGGTATCTAACTTTTCTATAACTGTAATGCCATCTTTTTTTAAATCTGATTCTATACTCATTTATAATTCTCCTTAGTATAATTTAAATTTATTATACTATAAATAACAAATAATTATATTTCAATCATGTTAAATCTCAATTACAATTTAATGACAGAAATACATTTTAAAATTAAAAATTATAAAAGCCTATTAGACTCTAAATTAAGATAAATTCTAATAGGCAAAATATTATTTTACAACAATGTTATAAATCTTGTTTTTTACATATATTTCTTTCACAATTGTTTTCCCATCCAATTTAGAATCAATTGCGTTATGTACTTTTTCTTTGATGGAATCTTCTTCTTCACCTAAATTGATTTCAATAGTAGCTTTTAATTTGCCATTAAATTGAATTGGTAAAGTAATGGTATTTTCTATTATTTTTTCTTCATCATATTCAGGCCATTTTTCATAAGAAATGGTATTATTATGCCCTAGAACATTCCATAATTCTTCTGTAATATGAGGTGCAACAGGGTTTAATAATTTTAAGAATCCCTCAGCATATTCTTTTGGAAACACAGTTTCTTTATAAGTTTTGTTAACAAAAATCATCATTTGGGAAATTGCAGTGTTAAAATTCATAGTTTCATAGTCATTTGTAACTTTTTTAACAGTATAATGATAAAGTCTTTCTAAGTTTTTATTTGGTTTATCACTTATTTTATTGGATTCGGTATATAATCTCCAAACTCTATCTAGGAACTTTTTAGAACCATCAATTCCATTTGGATCCCAAGGCTTAGCACTGTCAATTGGTCCCATAAACATCTCATAAACTCTTAAACTATCTGCACCATATTGTTTGACCATGTCATCAGGATTAATAACATTTCCCTTTGATTTACTCATTTTTTCACCATTTGTTCCTAGGATCATACCTTGATGTCTCAATTTAGAAAAAGGTTCTTTTACAGGAACATAACCTTTATTATATAAATAATTGTTCCAAAATCTTGAATACAATAAGTGCCCTACGGCATGTTCAGGACCACCCACATATAGGTCTACTGGCATCCAATATTCAAGTAATTTTTTATTAGCAAATTCATTATCATTTTTTGGGTCAATATAGCGTAAGAAGTACCAGCTAGAACCAGCACTTCCTGGCATAGTGCTAGTTTCCCTCTTTGCCGTCTTACCTTCAAAAGTAGTATAAATCCAATTTGTTGCTTTATCTAAAGGAGAAGCACCAGATTTAGAAGGAGCATAATCTTCTAGTTCAGGTAAAACTAATGGTAATTCCGAATCCTGTAAAGCTTTCATTTCGTCATCTAGGTAGACAATTGGAATTGGTTCACCCCAATAACGTTGTCTTGCAAAAATCCATTCACGTAATTTATAATTAACCTTTTTAGTTCCTATTTTATTTTCCTCTAGCCATGAAATCATTTTTTGAATACCATCTTCCTTATTTAGACCATTTAAGAAATTGGAGTTAATATGTAAACCATCCCCAACAAAAGCTTCTTTTGAGATATCTCCACCTTCTAATACAGGAATAATTTCGATTCCAAATTTAGAAGCAAATTCATAATCTCTCTGATCATGAGCAGGAACAGCCATAATGCATCCCGTTCCATAGGTAGATAAAACGTAATCCGAAATCCAGATTGGAATTTGTTTATTATTTACAGGATTAATGGCATAACTTCCAGTAAATACACCTGTTTTGTCTTTATTTAATTCGGTTCTTTCTAAATCTGATTTTGATGCTGTTAATTTTTTGTAGTTTTCTACAGCTTGTTTTTGTTCAGAAGTTGTTATCTTATTTATCAAATCAAGTTCAGGAGCCAAAACACAATAAGTTGCCCCAAATAATGTATCTGGTCTTGTTGTAAATACAGTAAATTCTAGATTAGAAGAATTAGCAATTTTAAATTTTACTTCAGCACCTTCACTACGCCCAATCCAATTCCTTTGAATTTCTTTCGTAGATTCAGGCCAATCAATATCTTCTAAGCCATCTAATAAAATATCAGCATATTTAGGAATATCTAATACCCATTGCTTCATATTTTTACGAATAACGGGGAAGCCACCTCTTTCACTTTTTCCATTGATAACTTCATCATTAGACAAAACACATCCGAAGTTCTTCACACCAATTAACAGGCATTTCTACTAACTTTGCTAAACCATCTTGATATAATTGTTTAAAAATCCATTGTGTCCATTTATAGTAGCTAGGATCACAGGTAGAAATTTCTTTATCCCAATCGAAAGATAAGCCAAGCATTTTTAATTGTTTTTTAAAAGTTTCTATATTTTGTTTGGTAAAGACAGCAGGATGATTTCCAGTTTTAATTGCATATTGTTCAGCAGGAAGTCCAAAAGCATCCCAACCCATTGGATGTAAAACATTATAACCTTGCATTCGTTTCATTCTAGACATAATATCAGTTGCTGTATAGCCTTCAGGATGTCCTACATGAAGTCCTTGTCCAGAGGGATAAGGAAACATATCTAAGGCATAGAATTTAGGTTTTGAGAAATCCCAAACATCGGTATAAAAAGTTTTATTTTGCTCCCAGTAATTTTGCCATTTTTTTTCTATTTCATTAAAATTATAATCCATAATTGAGCCCCTTTCGAAATTACTTTGTAATTGATCGCATTATATAACAAATAAGCGAAAAATTCAAGAGGGAAATCTCTTGCATAAAAAACTGAAAAATGATACAATTCGTAAAAATAAGGAGCAAAAAATGATTGATATCATAAAAGCAAAAGAAGCATTTAAAAATTATATTAAAAATTATAATCCAGAAGATAAAAAAATAGCTTTAAAGATAGCACATATAGAAAGAGTATCGCAGATAGCAAGAAATATTGCTAAAAGTATAGGACTAAAAAAAGAAGATATAGAATTAGCAGAGTTGATAGGATTACTCCACGATATAGGAAGATTTGAACAAATAAACCAGTATAAAACCTTTGCTGATAAAGAGAGTATAAATCATGGAGAATTTGGAGTTAAAATTTTATTTAAAGAAGGAAAAATAAGAAATTTTATTTATACTCAAAAATATGATGAGATTATAAAGAAAGCAATATTAAATCATAACCGAAAGAAAATTCAAAAAGGATTAACACAAAAAGAATTACTGCATGCTAAGATAATAAGAGATGCGGATAAAACAGATATATTATATATATCAACTTTTGAAGAAAATAAGACTTTTTATAATAAAGAAGATTTATCGAATGAAAAGATAACAAATGAAGTATATCAAGAATTTATGGAAGAAAAATTAATTGATTATGGAAAAATACAAAGTTGTGCAGATAAAATTGTTGTAAATTTTGCATATATTTTCGATTTTTATTTTAATTATGGATTAAAATATATTTATGAGAATCAATATTTAAAAAAGATTTATAAAAGACATATATTTTTAGATGAAGAAACTATGAGAAAATATAATTTAATATATGAAACAGCACAAAAATTTATAAAGGATAAGTTGGAAGAAAATTATGATTGATATAGAAAAAGCAAAAAAAGAAATTACGAGTTTTATCAATAAATTAAAAGTAGAAAACACAAGAATTCAAAAAAAAGTAGAGCACATGTATCGAGTGTCAGAAATCAGTAAAAATATAGCAACAGGACTGATGTTAACGGATCAACAAATACAATTAGCAGAATTAATAGGCCTTTTACATGACATCGGAAGATTTAAAGAATATAATATGTTAGATAAAAGTCATTTTGACCATGGAGAAGCAGGGGTGGAAATTTTAAAAAACAATCATTATATTAGAAAGTACATAAAAGAAAATCAATGTGATGGTATTATTTTTACTGCAATTAATCAACACAATAAATACAAATTAAGTGAGGAATTATCAGAAGAAGATAAATTATTTTGTAAGATAATAAGAGATGCTGATAAAATAGATATTATTTACGAGGCAATTTACATCTATTGGCAAACAGAGCAAGAGATAGAAGAAATTGAAAAGGGAAGACTGTCTGAGAAAATGCTGGAAGATTTCTACCATAAAAGAGTTGCAGATAAAAGAAATAAAACCAGTAAAACAGATGAAATTTTAAGGTTTTCATCATTCATTTTCGATATAAATTTTAAAGGTAGTTTTGAAATATTAAAAGAAAATGATAATGTAAGTAAAATGATAGAACGTTTTGAGTATCAAAGAATAGAAACTAAAAGAAAAATGAAAAAAATAAAGCAATTTGCAGAAGAGTATATGAAAGAAAAAACGAAATAAAGGATGATAAAATTGGGCAAAAACTTATTAATAACAGAAAAACCATCAGTAGCAATGGAATTTGCAAAAGCATTAAAAATATCAACTAGTCGAAAAAATGGATATCTAGAATCAGAAAAATGGATTATTACATGGTGCGTAGGACATCTAGTCACTATGAGTTACCCAGAAAAATATGATAAAAAATTAAAATTTTGGAGGTTAGATACTTTACCTTTTATTCCAAAAGAATGGAAGTATGAAATTATTCCACAAGTCGCTAACCAATTTAATATTGTAAAAAAATTGATGCAACGAGAAGACATTGAAGAAATCTATAATGCGGGGGATTCCGGAAGAGAAGGAGAATACATACAAAGATTAGTATTTATGATGGCAAAACCAAATCCAAATGCAAAAATGAAAAGAGTATGGATTGATTCTCAAACAGAAGAAGAAATATTAAGAGGAATCAAGGAAGCAAAAGACCTATCTGAATATGATAGTTTATCAGATAGTGCTTATTTAAGAGCAAAAGAAGATTATTTAATTGGAATTAATTTTTCAAGATTATTATCAATTATTTATGGAAGAAATTTAGCAAATGAAATTAAGGAAGAAAAAGCTTCGATATCAGTTGGAAGAGTCATGACTTGCGTATTAGGAATGATTGTTTCTAGAGAACAAGAAATTAGAAATTTTGTAAAAACAAAGTATTATAAAATAGTTCGGTGAATTTGGAGATGAAACCTCTTTTTTTAAAGCAGAATGGAAAGTAAATGAAAAATCAAAAATGTTTGAATCTCCAAAATTATATAATGAATCAGGGTTAAAAAAAGAGGAAGACGCCAAACAATTTATTAATAGCATGAGAGATAAAAAGGCTGTTATAACTGGTTTAAAAAAATCTAAACAAAAAGAAAATGCGCCATTACTATTTAATTTAGCAGAAATACAGAATCAATGTACAAAAAAATTTAAAATAAAGCCAGATGAAACATTGGAAATTATACAAAATTTATATGAAAAAAAATTAGTAACTTATCCAAGAACTGATAGTAGAGTACTTTCAACAGCTGTAGCAAAAGAAATTACAAAAAACTTAAATGGAATAGCAAGAGGATTTAAAGATGAAGAGGTGCAAGGTTATATTAAAAAAATGGTAAAAGAGAAGTATTCTACTAACCTTGAAAAGACAAAATATGTAAATGATAGTAAAATTACAGACCATTATGCAATTATTCCGACAGGACAAGGGTATGAAAATTATAATAGTTTACCAGAATTGCAAAAGAAAGTTTATAAAGTAATCGTAACAAGGTTTTTAGCAATTTTTTATCCGCCAGCAGAATATAATAAAATTCAAGTAATTGTTGAAGTAAAAAACAAAGAGGATAAAACAGTAGAAACCTTTCAGTGCAGTGGAAAAGTATGTATGAAACAAGGGTTTTTAGAAATATTGAAACTAAATGCAAGAACCAAAGAATCTACAAAAAATGAAAAGAATGTGGAAAATGAAACTAAAAGAGAGGAAAAACAAACGGATTTAGAAATATTAAAACAATTAAAAAAAGGGCAAGAAATCGAAATAAAAAATTTTGAACTAAAACAAGCAGAAACATCGCCACCAACAAGATATAATTCGGGTTCTATTATACTAGCAATGGAAAATGCAGGAAAACTAATTGAAGAAGAAGAATTAAGGGAACAAATTAAAGGCGCAGGAATTGGAACAAGTGCAACAAGGGCTGAAATCATGAAAAAACTTGAGAAAATAAAATATATAGAAGTAAATTCGAAGACTCAAATCATTACACCAACTCAAAAAGGAGAAATTATTTATGATATTGTTTATCGCTCTATGCCAGATATGCTAAATCCAAAATTAACAGCAAGTTGGGAAAAGGGCTTAGACATGGTAGCAAGGAAAGAAATTAAACCAGAAGTGTTTATGGAAAAACTTGAAAAATATATTAATATAAAATTTGATAAGTTAGTAGTAAAAATGTAAAAAATTTTAATAAAAGATTGCAATTTACATAAATTCATGATAGAATTGTTCTAGTAAAGGTACGGTATATACCGTTGGTCAGGCTTTTACACAGTATTTTCTCGAAGAAATTTAAGAGAAAGAAGGAATTGTAATGGCTAAATTGTCATTCGATTTCAGAAATGCATTAGATAAATTAAGGTATTTGCAGTCTATGGAGGGATCAGCAGATCAACTTTTTCAAAAAATTGTAAGTAATATGGAAAAATATAAAATTTTGGTAGATAGTGTTGACGAAATTTATATCTGTCATAAAAAATATTTTTTTAATAAAATTTCTTATAGAATACATGTTACTTATAGGGAAAAAGGTGGAGATTTCAAGCTGAGGATATATGATAAAGGAGACTTAGACCTTGATGAATCAAACACAATCATGAATAAGATTGAAATCTATTTGAACAAAGAAAAGTTTGAATACGAGGATATTACAAATAAGTCTTCTGAAAAAGATAAAAATATCTTAAGAATGTTAAAGATTAAAATCTAATGCTTATCTACCTTCAAGATGTTGCTCTTGAAGGTAGATTTTTATAACTTCAAAGTAATCCCCCAGCTATGCTGGGGGCGTCAGAAAACTTATAGTTTTGCACAGAGTAACAAAAATACCCACTCAAACATGATATAATATTTAAAGTTTGACGGCTTAAAATATAAATCATGAAAGGAGTGGGACGTATGAAAAGTCCATACACAGATAGTTTATCACACACAACATGGGAATGCAAATATCATATAGTATTTGCGCCAAAATTTAGAAGAAAAGAAATATATGGAACATTAAAAAGAGAAATAGGTATGATATTAAGAGAGTTATGTAGGAGAAAAGAAGTAGAGGTAATAGCAGCAGAAGCATGTCCAGACCATATACATATGTATGTAAGCATACCACCCAAAATAAGTGTATCATCATTTTTAGGATATTTGAAAGGAAAAAGTACACTGATAATATTTGAAAGGCACGCAAATCTAAAATATAAATATGGAAACAGAACATTTTGGTGTAGAGGATTTTATGTAAGTACGGTAGGAAATAGCAAGACAGCAGTGCAAAGATATGTAGAAAATCAACTAAAAGAGGATATGATGACAGATCAAATAACAGTAAAAGAATATAAAGACCCTTTTAAAGGGTAGTAAGTAATAAAAACGCAAGCGAAAGTGGCGTAAGCTGTCAAACTGGGGGCGCTTCAGCGCAAGCTAGCAACAAGGCCTTATAGGCCTATATGAAAATCCCCCAGTTATACTGGGGGATAATTATTTTGCTAATAGAAATTTATTATAAAACTAGTAGAAATGTAATATGGAAAAATGTAGTGAACTCTTGCAATTTACATAAATATATCGTATAATTATTAAAGTAAAAGTACGGTTATGTACCGATGGTCAGACTTTTACATCCAAAGCGAGATAATAAGGAGGCATTTATGATGGAACTAGAAAAAACAATTGACGTAGGCGTTCAGAATAAAGAACGGATTATATCAGATATTTTAAAATTACACAAATGCAGAAAATTTGAGAAAATTACAAAAATTGATGATAATACAATTCAAGTATCTTTTTCTGAATCGTATGCATATAAAATCAGAAAGAAGGTTGTACAATTTTCAAAAAAGAAGTACAAAAACAAGGAAGATATTATATCAATTGTAGAACAACAAATAGATTCGAAATCCATGTTAAGAGAACCGCTTTGGAAGGATATACAGGTAGTCGAATTACCTACCGTATGGTTGGTCTTTTGTCAAAGATCATAAAAGAGTTAGCTAGGTGTAAAATACATCTAGCTAAAATATTTGTAAATAATATTTTAATATTAATAAAAATATGTTATAATATAAAACATCAATTAAGTTGAACAGGAGCTTATAAATGAATACAATATTAGGAGAACTTGGGAAGAATGCTAAGTTTATTGAAATCTTAAATAAGTTACAAAAAAGTAATAAGAGTCCGATAGCAATATCGGGCTTAACTGACGTGGGGATGGTACAAATTGTAACTGCTATAAATGAGTTTGCGAAAAAACCCATATGTATAGTAACTTATAATGAAATACAGGCAAAAAAAATATATGAAGATATAAAATATTTTACAGATAAAATAGTATTATTTTCAAAAAAAGAAATTGTAACATATGATTATATAGCAGAAAGTAAAGAATTGCCATATAAAAGGATTGAAGCATTAAACGAAATCAAAAATAGGAAAAACTTAATAGTAGTAACAACAATTGAGGCTATCATGCAAAAATTACCTATAAAAAGTGTACTATATAAAAATGAATTACAATTTAAGATAGGAGAAAGTTATAATTTAGATGAAATAAAACAAAAGCTAATAAATTTAGGATATGTAAGATGTAACTTAATAGAAGGAAGAGGGCAATTTAGTGTAAGAGGAGGAATTCTAGACATAGCAATAAATGAGAAGACAGGTATAAGAATAGAATTTTGGGGTGATGAAATAGATTCTATTCGTAATTTTAGTATCGCAAGCCAAAGATCTATCGGTATAAAAGAAACAGTAAGCATATATCCAGCACACGAATACATAGTAGAAAATAGCATAGAGGATACTTGTAGAAAGATAAGAGATACTATAAAAGAAAATTATAATCAGAAAATTTTAGAAGAAGATATTGAACAAATAAAAATAGGAAATTATATCAGCAAAATAGATAAATATTTTGACTGTTTTTATGAACAACAAACAACTGTATTAGATTATCTAAATAATAATTATTGTATATTTTTAGATGAAATAGGAAAAATTAAGCAAAGAGCTAAAAATATAAAAGAAGACAATAAAAATTTAGGTCAAGTTCTAATAGAAAAGGGAAAAAAAATACCTGATGCAATAACAGGCATGTTAAGTTTTGAAGAAATATATGAAACTTTAAAAGAAAAACAACTAATATATATGGAAAAGCAAGATACTAGCTTAAGTTTACCAGTAGAAAAATATAGGTTTGAATTTAGAGAAACAAATTATTATAAAAGAGATATAGAAATTCTATTTAGTGATCTAGAAAAATCAATAAAAGAGAAGAAAAAAATTTATATCTTGATTGAGACTAAGGAAAAAGCAAGAAAATTAAAGAAGATATTAGATGAAAAAGGAATATTAAGTAAAATAGAAGAAAAATTAAATAAAACTATAATTGTTGAATCTAATGAGAATATTGTTACAATATCAATAGGAAAATTATCCTCTGGTTTTGAAAATTATAATTTAAATCAGCTAATTATAGTAGCCGATGAGTTAATAGATGGAGAGAAGAGAAAAAAAACAATAAAAAATAGTGCTTTTAAAGAAGGAGAAAAAGTTGTATATGCAGACTTAAAAGTAGGAGATTATGTTGTTCATCAAAAACATGGTATTGGTATTTATATTGGTGTAAATACTATACAAGCTGATGGAACAATAAAAGATTATATAAAGATAAAATATCAAAATGATGATATTTTATATATTCCAACAAGTAGTCTAGATACAATTAGAAAATACATTGGTGGAGATGCTATAAAACCAAAAATAAATAGATTAGGAAGCAAAGACTGGGAAAATACTAAGATAAAAGTTAAGAGAAACTTAAGAGAAGTTGCCAAAGAATTAATAGAGCTATATGCTAAAAGAGAAAAAGTAGAGGGATTCAAGTTTAGCAAAGATACACCATGGCAAAATGAATTCGAAAGTAAATTTCCATATCAAGAAACAGATGACCAATTAAGATGTATCGAAGAAGTAAAAAAAGATATGGAATCTCCAAGGCCAATGGATAGACTTTTGTGTGGTGATGTAGGATATGGAAAGACAGAAGTTGCAATACGTGCAGCATTTAAAGCTGTTATGGACCAAAAACAAGTAGCCTATTTAGCACCAACAACAGTTTTAGCTGAACAACAATACAAAGAATTCAAAGAAAGAATGAAAGAGTATCCAATAAAAGTTGAGATATTGAATAGATTTAAGAGTAAAAAATACCAAGAAAATGTAATAAAAAAAATAAAATTAGGTGAAGTAGATATTTTAATAGGAACACATAGGCTTTTAAGTAAAGATGTTGAATTTAAAGATTTAGGGCTTTTAATTATAGATGAAGAACATAGATTTGGAGTAAAAGCAAAAGAAAAAATAAAACAGTTAAAAATGAATGTAGATGTATTAACAATGACAGCAACTCCGATACCAAGAACAATGCATATGTCTATTGTAGGAATCAGAGATATGTCTGTTATATATGAACCACCACAAAACAGAAAGCCAGTTCAAACTTATGTATTAGAATATGATGAAGAAGTGGTAAAAGAAGCAATAATAAAAGAAATTGAAAGAGAAGGTCAAGTGTTCTACTTATTTAACAATGTAGAAGCAATTGAAATGAAAGCAAAACAAATAGCAGATTTAGTACCAGAAGCAAAAGTTAGCTTTGCTCATGGTAGAATGGCAGGAAACAAAATAGAAGAAATTATGAAAGATTTTATTGACCAAAAACAAAATGTATTAGTATGTACAACGATATTAGAAACAGGAATTGATATTCCAAATGCCAATACAATAATTGTAGAAAATGCAGATAGAATGGGATTAGCGCAGCTGTATCAAATACGTGGTAGAGTAGGAAGATCAAATAGACAGGCATATAGTTACATTACTTATAAAAAAGATAAAATGCTCTCAGAAGTAGCTGATAAAAGACTAAAAGCAATTAAAGAATTTACAGAGTTTGGTTCCGGATTTAAAATAGCAATGAGAGATTTAGAAATTCGTGGAGCTGGAAGTTTACTACGGAGAAATTCAATCAGGTCATCTAGAACAAGTTGGATATGATACATATTGTAATTTATTAGATGAAGTTGTAAAAGAAATGAAAGGAATTGAATTAAAAAAAGAAGAAGAAATTCAAATTGATTTGGATGTTACAAGTTATATACCAGATGAATATATATCAGATGCTAATCAAAAGATTGAAATATATCAAAATATAGCTTTATGTAGAAATGAAGAAGATATTCAAGATGTCATAGATGAAGTAATAGACAGATTTGGAAACATGCCACAAGAATTAGGAAATTTAATAGATATAGCAAGAATAAAATATTTAAGTAAAGAATTACATATTGAAAAAATAGTAACTAGAAGAGAAGCGGTTATATTTACATTTAATCCTAATACAGTAAAAGAAACAATAAATATACAACAATTAGTAGAACAATATGGTAACAAAATCAAATTTTCAGCAGGAATAAAACCAATGATAACTTTAGAAATGGGAGAAAAGAAGGAAAGAAAATTGCTTCAAGAAATAACTAAATTTATTAAATATTTATTAAGAAATAAAAATAATGAACATAAAAAAAATAACTAAAAAGGAGTTTACTATGCAAAGTATATCAAGTAAAGAAAATGAATTGATAAAACATATAAAAAAATTAAAAGATAAAAAAGAACGTGATATTAGCAATGAATATATAATTGAAGGAATTAAATTATTACAAGAAGCAATTCAAGAAGGAGCAAATATTAAACAAATAATTTTATGTGATGATTGTGAAAAAACAGAAAATATTCCAAAAGACCTAATGTATGAAATTGCAAAATATGAATGCGTTTATGTTACAAATAAGATATTCAAATATATATCAGAAGTACAACAACCACAAGGAATTTTAGCAGTTGTAGAAAAAAATAATGTAAATAATGAAATTGATTACACACAAGATATTATAGTAGCATTAGATGATGTACAAGATCCGGGGAATTTAGGAACTATACTAAGAACTGTAGATAGCATAGGAATTACACAAATTTTAGTGTCAAAAGGAACTGCTGATTGTTATAATCCAAAAGTAGTGCGTTCTACAATGGGAGCTATTTTTAGAGTGAGAATCATAGAATGTGATAATCTAGAAAAAATGCTAAAAGAAATAAAAAAACATAAGTTTAAAATAGTAGTATCTTCTTTACAAACTGAAAATAGTATTTACGATATTAATTATCATAAAAAAGTGATTATTATTGGAAATGAAGCAAAGGGAGTGGAAACTCACATACAGGAAATAGCAGATGAAAAAATCAAAATACCAATGTTTCGGAAAAACAGAAAGTTTAAATGCATCGGTTGCAACAGGAATTATTTTATACGAATATGTAAGACAAAAAATTAATCAATAACTTGATAAAGCACTTACTTAAGTGATTTTTTGGAGTAACCATATTATGAATCAATGCTTTAAATCTTAATTTAAAAGCATTGATTTTTTAAAATATTTACGATAAAATTATAAGAAAATAAAGTAGAAAAAGAGGTATAAAAATGAAATTGCATGTTGTAATGGTAGAGCCAGAAATTCCACAAAATACTGGAAATATAGCAAGAACTTGTGCGGCAATAGGAGCAAAATTACATTTAGTTCATCCATTAGGATTTGATATTTCAGAAAAATCAGTAAAAAGAGCAGGACTAGATTATTGGGATAAAGTAGAGATTGAAGAACATGAATCCTTCAAAAAATTTTTAGAAAAATATAAACCAGAAGAATATAATATGTTTTTTGTAACAACAAAAGGAAAACAGGTATATTCCAATCCAAAATATAATAAGATGCAAGAAGTATTTTTATTGTTTGGAAAAGAAACAAAAGGATTACCAGAAGAAATATTACAAAAATACATAGATAAAACCATTCGCATACCAATGAGACCAACTTTAAGATCATTAAATTTATCAAATTCGGTTGCAATTGTAGTTTTTGATGTACTAAGACAAAATGGATTTGAAGACTTAGAAGAAATTAGTAATTATTTTGATTGCTAGAGAATTAAGAAGCCAATTGTAAACAGAATTGTCGAATTTTGCGATGAAAAAATAAATAAAAAATGGAGAAAAGCTTGGATTTTCTCCATTTTTATGGTTTAATATAAATAAAGATAGATTATTTATATTAATTTAAGTCTAAGTTTTTTATATTGTAGGAAATTTTAATTCTACTTTTTAATTCAAAATTAATCCAATTACTAAAATTAAAGGAAGAAAAGAAAAATAAGGAGGTAATACAAAAGCAGCACTAAATTTACGTTGAAATAAATATTAATATATTAATTTAATAAAAAAGAAAATATAATAAGGAGGAAAGAGATTGAAAGTATTTACGTATAAGAATTACATTAAGTGTATTCATACCATAAGATTAAATGCAGTTTTTCAATTAGCAGAAGAAGAAACCAAATACAGTATGGAACAAAAGAAATCAAAAAATGGACATAACAAACCTGTTAAAAGGATACTAAAAGATGAAAAAGAAATGGCTAAATTTATTAATGGATTTTTAGAAACAAACCAGAAAATAGATAGTAAAAATTTGGACGAATACACCAATAGCTATTTTACAAGAAAATATAAATTAAAAGAAACAACTTTAATTTACCGTTTAAAAAACAAAGAAATATTCTTCTTAGTGGAAGATCAATCTAATATGGATAACAGTATACCATATCGAATTTTAAACTATTGTATTGATATCATGCAAGAGTGGAGTAGAACAAGAAATGTAAAACAAAGAACGAGATATCCAATTGTGGTGCCAATTATTATCTATACAGGAAATGAAAGATGGAAGAAAACAAAAGATTTTAAAGAAAAACAAATAGGAGATTATGTATTTGAAAATTATAAGATTAATTTAGAATATAACTTAATTGAGATTCATAAATTATCTACAAAATTTTTATTACAAAAACAAAGTATGTTTGGTTATGAAATGATAATTGAAAAGTCAAAAAATAAGCAAGAAATAAAGGAAAACTTAAAAATCATTGTTGAACATATAAAAAACAAAGAGTTACTAGATAAAATAAAAGATAGGATATCCTATTTATTAAATGATTCATTAGAAGAAGGAACAAAAGAAGAATTATTAGAAAAATTAGATATAAAAATAGCAGAAGGAGAGGATAGTATGAGTAGTTTATATGAGAGGCTAGTAAATGAAAATCGACAAATGATAAGAAAAGGAAAAAAAGAAGCAAGAATTGAAATAGCTAAGAGATTAATAAGAAGAAAAGAAGATGATAAAAGTATAAGAGAAATTACACAAATTAGTCAAACAGATTTAGAAAAATTAAAACAAAAAACCTACTAATAATAACAAAAAAGAGTAATTACAAGTTAAGTAATTGCTTTTTTTAGCTATTAAACAGAACAAATGTATAAAACTAAAATAAGAACTTCCAAAACATATTTTACATAATATATATTAGGAAAAATAAAAAGGAGGAAATTATGGAGAAAATATTAGAAGTAAAAAATATTAGTAAAAAATATCAAAACAGAGAAGGAGAAATAATGGCACTAAAAAATGTAAATTTTAGGGTAAATCAAGGCGAATTTGTAAGTATCATAGGACCAAGTGGATGTGGTAAATCAACTTTACTTTCTATAATAGCAGGGTTGGAGAAAAAAACAACAGGAGAAATCTACATAGAAGGTGAAAAAGTAGAAAATATTTCTTCAAAGATTGGTTATATGTTACAACGAGATTGCCTGTTAGAATGGAGAAATATTTTAAATAATACCATGTTTGGTCTAGAAGTAAAAGGAATGAAAAATGAAGAAAATAAGGCATATGTAAAGAATCTATTAAAAAAATATAATTTATATGAGTTTAAAGATAAATATCCTTCTGAGTTATCTGGAGGAATGAGACAAAGAGTGGCATTAATTCGAACATTAGCAGTAAAACCAAAAATACTACTATTAGATGAAGCTTTTTCTGCCTTAGACTATCAAACTAGAATCATGGTTACTAATGATATTTATTCAATTTTAAGAAAAGAAAATATTACAGCACTGATTGTAACACATGACATTTCAGAGGCAATTAGTATGTCAGATAGAGTTTTAGTTTTAAGTAAAAGGCCAGGAAGTATAAAAGATATTCATAAGATTGATTTTGGAATGGAAAATAGAACGCCAATCAATTGTAGAGAAAATCCTAAATTTAGTAGTTATTTTAATACATTATGGAAGGAGCTAGGAGTAGATGAATAAATTAATCATTTCAAAAGAAAGAAAAGAATATTTAAAAAATATTAAAAAGAAAAAATATTTAGTCTTATTAACACAAATAGCAATATTAATAGGATTTTTAGGAATATGGGAATTATTAGCTAATCAAGGGATGATAGATAGTTTCATTACAAGTCAACCAAGCAGAATTTTTGAAACTTTTCTAAATTTAAGTTCGAATGATTTATTAAAGCATATAGGAGTGACTGTATATGAAACAGTAATTGGATTTTTATTAGGCACTTTATTAGGAATTTTGATAGCCATTATTTTATGGTGGTCTAATTTCTTATCGAAAGTATCAGAACCCTATTTAGTTGTATTAAATAGCTTGCCTAAAGTTGCCCTTCGGACCAATTATTATTATTTGGGTAGGAGCAGGAACACCAGCAATTATTGTTATGGCGGTAGCGATTTCTTTGATTGTAACAATATTAGAAAATTTAAATGGTTTTTTAAAAACGGATAAAGAAGTTATTAAAATGGCAAAGACTTTTAAAGCAAGTAAGTTTCAAATATTAACAAAAATTATTATACCAGCTAATTTATCAACCTTTATTAATTCTCTAAAGGTAAATATTGGACTTTCTTTAGTAGGAGTAATATCAGGAGAATTTTTAGTATCTAAAGCAGGTCTAGGTTATCTAATTGTTTATGGAGGTCAAGTATTTAAACTAGACTTGGTTATGACAAGTGTAATTATATTAGGAGTGGTAGCAGGCATAATGTATGGAGCCGTATTACTATTAGAAAAGTTTATCCTAAAATCAAGAAATCATTAATAGGATAATCAAAATAAAAGAATACATTCTATTTGGGAACCAATAAATGTATTCTTTTATTTTAATCATATTCAAATTTAAAAAAATTAGGATTAAATAAATTTTAATAGGATTTATCTTTGAATAAGTGTATGTAATTGCTATAAACCAAGAAAAATACTTATATGATACATAATTGTACATTTTCATACTTATCTTCACACATCATAAATCATCAACATAAAATATATAAAAAAGAGGAGGTGTGATATGAAAAAAAGAAGTATAATTTACATCACAGGAATACTCATAATACTAGTAATAGTAGTAGGAGTATTTATAACAAAAAAACAGACAAAAAATTTAAAAGATATAAAAAACATAAAGGTAAATGAAGTAACTCGTTCTGTATTTTATGCTCCACAATATGTAGCAATAAATAATGGATATTTTAAAGAAAATGGAATAGAGATAGAGTTATCAACTGGCCAAGGAGCAGATGCGGTTATGACTTCTGTTCTAGCAGGTCAATCAGATATTGGTTTTGCAGGACCAGAGGCATCTATTTACGTATATAATGAAGGAAAAGAAGATTATACACAAGTATTCGCACAAATGACAAAAAAAGATGGATCTTTCCTAGTTGCAAGAAACAATGCAGAAAATTTTAGTTGGCAGGACTTGAAAGGTAAAACGGTTATACCAGGAAGAAAAGGTGGAGTTCCTTATATGACACTAGAGTATGTATTAAAAGCAAATGGAATCGAGCCACAAAAGGATGTTATATTAGATGATAGTATTAAATTTGACTTAATGGCAGGGGCTTTTGCTAGTGGAAATGCTGATTATGTTACACTATTTGAGCCAACAGCCTCTATGACAGAGCAAGAAGAAAAAGGATATGTTGTAGCATCTGTTGGAGAAGCAGCAGGAGAAATTCCTTATACAGCATATTTTGCTAAGAAAAGTTATATCGAAAACAATGAAGAAACTATACAACATTTTACAAATGCAATTTATCAAGGTCAAAAATGGGTAAAAGAACATACAAGTAAAGAAATAGCAGAAGTAATTGCAAGCTTTTTCCCAGATACCAATATAGAATTATTATCAGCAGCTATACAAAGTTATAAAGATATCGATGCATGGAACGATACACCTGTTTTAAAAGAAGAATCGTTTAATCGATTACAAGAAGTTATGACAAGTGCAGGAGAATTAAAACAAAGTGCTCCTTATGATAAGATTATTAATAATAAATACGCAGAAAATGCAAAGAATTAGGGAATTCCTTAATTCTTTTTTTAAAAATAAAAAAGATAGAATAAGGAAAAAAGTAAGAGAAAAAGAGAGAATTCATGAATAAATATTTACATATAAAGCAAAACAGATTTTGACAAATGAAACCCATAATGTTAAATTTACCTATAAGGAGGGACAAAAATGGAAATAATAGAAGCAAATGTTGATTATAAATTAATAGGAAAAAGAATAAGAGAAGCTAGAAAAAAATTAGGATGGTCACAAGAAAAGTTAGGAGAAGTGATTGATGTAGCAACTGTCTATATTAGTAGAGTAGAAAGAGGGAGTTCACAAGTGAATTTAAAAAGGCTTTCACAAATAGCAATAGCCTTAAATACTCCTATAGAACAATTAATTTCAGGAACAACAACAAAATCGAGTAATTATTTAAATAGGGAATTTCAAGAATTGCTATCACAATGTACAGTAGAGAAACAAAAACTAATCTATAATATTGCTAAGATAGTATCAGGAATAAAATTCATATAGAAAAATACAAATGGTTTGCTTTACAAAAACAAAAAAATAGTATAAACTACATTTAATGACGAAAACAAATAATAAAGGTGATAATAAATGTATTTAAAAAGACTAGAATTACAAGGATTTAAATCCTTTGCCGATAAAACGGTATTAGAGTTTATGCCCGGAATTACAAGTGTAATTGGACCAAATGGATCAGGAAAAAGTAATATATCAGATAGTATTAGATGGGTATTAGGAGAGCAAAGTATGAAATCGCTAAGAGGAGCTAAATCTTTAGATATTATATTTGCTGGAACACAAAATAGAAAGTCTCTAGGATTTGCGGAGGCTTCTTTGATATTTGACAATTCAGACGGGGGGCTTCCAATTGAATATACAGAAGTAACTGTTACAAGAAAAATATATAGAAGTGGTGAAACAGGATATTATATTAATAAGGTACCATGTAGATTAAAAGACGTATTAGAATTATTTATGGATACAGGAATTGGAAAAGATGGATATTCTATTATAGGACAAGGAAAAATAGATGAAATTTTGAGTAACAAATCGGAAGATAGAAGAAATATTTTTGAAGAGGCAGCAGGAATTGTAAAATATAGAGCTAGGAAACAAGAATCTGAAAAAAAACTAGAACGTACGAAATTAAATTTACTTAGAATCAATGATATTTTAGCAGAGATAGAAACCAATATTGAACCACTAAAAATGCAAGCGGAAAAGGCAAAAAAATATTTAAATTTACGAGAAGAATTAAAAAATATTGAGGTTGGTTTATTTATTTATAACATTGAAAAATATAAGGCAAGTTTAGAAGAAATTGTAAAAGATGAAGAAATATATAAAGATCAATGTAATCAAGAAGAAGGCAGATTAGAAAGAATTAAAGCATTAAAAGAAGAGTTAAAATCAGAAATAGATGATATTACTTTAAAAATAGAAGAAATGTCAAATTTAGGATTTGAAAGCCAAAAAGAAATCGAAATACTAAATGCAGATATCAATGTGGCGAATACTAGAATCTCAAACAATAAAGAAAATAGCAAAAGATATGAAACAGAAATAGAAGAAACTAAAAAAAGAATAGAAGAACTACAACAAGAAATGGAACATAAACAGCAGAAGAAAGAAAATTTAAAACAAAATAAAGAAAAATTTGAAAAGGAATTAAAAACAAAAGAAGAAGAATTAGCTAAAATTACAAAAAAATTATCAGCAAAAGAATTAGAAATACAGGGATATAAAGCAAAAGTAGAAGAAAATACGGATAAAAAATATGAGTTACAATCAGATATAAAAACACAAGACATTAATTTTGAAAATTATGAAAAGAGGCAAAAACAAATAAGGAATGAAATTTCAGTATATATTTCCGATTTGGATAGTACAAGACTTCAAAAAGATGAGATTGCAAAAAGCTTTTTTGAAATTGAACGAAAAAGAAATAAGCTTATTACAAATTTACAACAAATCAATCAGAAAAGAGAAGAAGTAGAAAAGCAGATCAAAACATATGAGACTAATATAAATAATAATCAGAATGAAAAGAGAATTAAAGAATCCAAATTAAAATTTTTAATAGAAACAGAGAAAGAAAAAGAGGGTTATATAAAGAGTGTAAAATCGCTTTTGAGAGATTGCGAAAACATGAGAGAATTAGGAAAAGGAATGCATGGTGTTCTAGCGAACATTATTGAAGTACCAGAACAATATCAAACAGCGATTGAAATGTGTTTAGGTGCAAGCTTGCAAAACATAGTAACAGAGACAGAAGAGGATGCTAAAAAATTAGTTGAACATTTAAGAAAAAATAACCTAGGAAGAGCATCTTTTTTACCAATTACTTCTGTTAAAGGAAAAAAGATAGATAAAATAAAAGGAAATGAAAAAGGTATTATTGGAATTGCATCAGATTTAATCCGATTTAGTAAAAAATATGAACAAATTGTATTGAATTTGTTAGGTAGAACAATTATTGTTGATAATATGGAAACAGCTATAAAAGTAGCTAAACAGAATGGATATTCTTTTCGAATTATAACCGTAGAAGGAGATGTAATTAATCCGTCTGGAACTATTACGGGTGGTTCTGTATCTAAGAAAACAGTAAATATTTTAGGTAGAGGAAGAGAAATTGAAAAATTAGAAAAAGAGATTCAGAAACTAAAGCAAAAAATTGAAAAACTAGAAAAAGAAAAACAAGAATATGTAAAATCAAAGGAAGATACTTTAGAAGGTGTGACAAGTTTTGAAAAAGAGCTACAAGAAATTGATATTACTTACGCAACAGAAAAACAAAAGTTAGTTCTAATAGAAGAAAATATTGTTAAAATGGAAAACAGATTAAACCATCTAAAAGAAGAACAAACTACGATTGAAAAAGAAAAGGAACAAACAGTTAAAAATAAGCAAAATATTCAAGTAGAAATTACAGATTTAATAGAAGAGATAGAAATCTTAATGCAAAAGATTCGTGAATTTGCAGATTTGAATAAAGATGATCAAAAGTATATAGATGATTTAAATTTTGATATAACAAATTTAAAAATATCGGTTTCATCTTTTGATGAAAGTGAAATGTCAATAGAAGAAATACAAGAAAGAATTCATTTAGAAATAGAAAATAATAAGAAAACGATTCTAAATAAACAAAATAAAATAGAAGAAATCAAACAAGATAATTTTAATTTAACAACATCAATTACAGAAATACAAGATAAAATTGAAACCATAAAAGAAGAAGTAAAAAATAGTGGGTCAAAGATAGAAAAATTAAAGAAACAAAGAATAGAGAAAAACGAAAAATTAGCAAGACAAGAAGATGAAATTACAGATAAATTTAAGCTTATTGAAGATTTAAAAGCACAAATTGTTAAAATTGATGTAAGGAAAACAAAATTAGAAGAAGATATTCATAGTGTTATCAATAAAATGTGGGAAGAATATGAATTAACTCCTAATGCAGCTAAAGAATATAAAAAACCAGATAATATTGTATTAACACAAAACAAAGTAAATCATTTAAGAAAAGATTTAAAAGAAATAGGAAGTGTTAATGTAGATTCCATTGAAGAATATAAAGCAATAAAAGAAAGATATGATTTTATGTGTGAACAAAGAGTGGATTTAGAAGATACAATGGCAAAATTAAGAAAAATTATAAATGACATGACAAATACAATGAAAGAGCAATTTAAAACACAATTCGAAATCATTAATAAAAACTTTACAGAAGTATTTAGAGAACTTTTTGGAGGAGGAAATGCTTCTTTAAAACTAGAAGATGAAGATAATATATTAGAATGCGGAATTGATATTCATGTACAACCGCCAGGAAAAAAACTTCAAAACATGATGTTGCTATCAGGAGGAGAAAAAGCATTTACAGCTATTGCATTACTATTTGCTATCTTAAAAATAAATCCAGCACCTTTTTGTGTACTAGATGAAATAGAAGCAGCTTTAGATGATGTAAATGTATATCGATTTGCGGAATACTTAAAGAAATTTACTAAAGATACACAGTTCTTAGTGATTACACATAGAAAGGGCACAATGGAGGCAGCAGACACGGTATATGGTGTAACAATGGAGGAAAATGGTATATCTAAACTATTGTCTATGAAATTGAAATAGTTAAGGAAGATAAAGTATTAAATAACAACAAAAGATTTTAAAGAATGAATGTTAAAGGAGAGGTTATATAACCTCTCCTTTAAAGCAATTCAACTTTGTTCTATACGATTGTATACAATCGTAATGACTTCCCCATTAGAAAGTTTCCTTTTGAAAGAATCATTGATACCAAGATTAGAACGTAAAAATGCTATTTCAATAGCGTGATTGATTGTGCGAATAACATTTACTACTGTTGTTTTATAATGCTTTGCAACCTTCGAATACAATTTAGTTGTTAAAGAGTTTAACAAAGAAGGTTCTTTAATAACAAAAATAAGTGCCTGTTGTAAATAAGTGTATCCTATAAAGTGTTCAGGTAAACCAAGTTTGCGAAGTTCTGATGAAATTTGAACCAGTTTGGCATTTTCTTCCCCTTCTTTTTGCTGAAGCATAATTTCATTATAGAGAGTTGCAATGAATTCACCAATAGACGTTGAATTCATTGTATATTTAAAATGAGAACGAAGTATATTAGTAGGAACACGTGATAATCCTGCTTGAATAGCATGTTTCATTACTCGCTCAACTTTACTATCAGTTGTTTTATAATGCTCTGCAATCTTGGGATACAACTTGGTTGTTAAAGAGTGAATCAATTCAGGTTCTTGAAGAACGAAAAGTAATGCTTGCCGTAAATAAGTATATCCTTTTAAATGTGGAGGTATAGCAAGTTGGCGAAGTTTTGTTGAAACTTGAATGAATTCAACATCTTTTTCTTCTTCCTTTTGTTGAAGCATTATTTGTTCATAGATAGTTGCAATAAATTCACCAATAGTAATTTTCTTCTTATCTGTGTCAATTATATTTCCAAAATAAGAATCAAATACATCAGGAGAAATATTTGAAAAACTTACTCCAATAGCATATTTTATTGATCGCTCAACGTTAGTTGTTTTATAATATTCTGCAATCTTGGGATACAACTTGGTTGTTAAAGAGTGGATCAATTCTGGTTCCTCTATAACAAACATAACTGCTTTCCATAAATAACAGTACCCTTTTAAACTTAAAGGGATGCCTAGAGTGGAAAGTACTGATGAAATTGTTGCAATAAATTCATGGTCTTCCTTTTTTTCTTTCTGTGGGAGTGATTCATTCAAAGTCTGTTGCTTTTTGGTATATGTCATTTGACTCATACCCCTTTCAATAAATACTAAGCGAAAAGATACGCTTGCAATAATATTATAACAAAAAATCACACAAATTACAAATTTTTCCACTGTAAAGATAGAATTATAAAAAATCTAACTACTATTAGTCATAAATAAAGTACAAGCCACATACAATGAAATAGGACAAGAAAAACGGAAGAAAGAGAAATACTTAGAGAAAGGAATGCCTTAAATTTCAATAAAGTACAAAGGAGATAAAAGTATGTGGGAAACATTAAGAAAAGAAGAGGTATTAAAAGCTCTTAATAGCAATAGAAAAAATGGATTAAATAAAGAAGATATATATCTAAGAAAGCAAAAATATGGTAAGAATAAATTACAAGATAAACCAAAAGAAACTTTACTTGTAAAATTTATAAAACAGTTTAATGATTTTATGATTATTATTTTAATTATAGCTTCTATTATATCAGCAATAATTTCTTATATACAAGGGGAGAATGATTATATTGATTCTATTATCATAATAGCAATTGTTATTTTAAATGCAATTATGGGAGTCATTCAGGAAGCTAAAGCAGAGAAATCAATTGAGGCATTGAAAGAAATGACACCTCTAAAAGCAAAGACAATAAGAGAAAATGTGACAAGTGAAATAAATGCAGAAGAATTAGTACCAGGAGACATTATTATCTTAGAAGCAGGAAATTATGTACCTGCAGATTGTAGATTACTAGAAAGTTATAATCTAAAAGTAGAAGAATCGAGTCTAACAGGAGAAACAGAACCAGTTTTAAAAGATTCGGGTATAATATGTAAAAAAGAGACTTCATTAGGAGATCAATTAAACATGGCATTTATGGCAAGTATCGTTGTAAATGGACATGCAAAAGCAGTAGTTACAAATATAGGAATGGATACGAAAGTTGGAAAAATTGCTAATATGATTATTCAAGAAGAAGCACCAGAAACACCAATTCAAAAGAAACTAGGTCAAGTAGGAAAAGCATTAGGAATTGTATGCTTAGCAATATGTCTTGTTATATTTATAATTGGAATTATTAAGAATATCGAACCAATGGAAATGTTTATGACTTCGGTAGGATTAGCAGTAGCAGCAATTCCAGAAGGATTACCTGCGATTGTTACAATTATGTTATCAATTGGTGTAACCAAAATGGCAAAAAATAATAGTATTATAAGAAAATTACCTGCAGTAGAAACATTAGGAAGTAGTAAAGTAATCTGTTCAGACAAAACAGGTACATTAACACAAAATAAAATGACAGTTGTAGAAATTAATTCAAAAAAGCCAGAATTTGCTACAGAACTTTCTATTATGTGTACAGATTGTGATATATTATATCAAGATAGAAAAATAGAGGTAAAAGGAGATCCAACAGAAATAGCTTTAGTACAAAATGGATTAAAAAACAATAAAAACAAAACAGAGTTGTATCACCAAATGCCAAGAGTAAGTGAAATACCTTTTGATTCTACTCGAAAAATGATGACAACGATTCATAAATTAGGAAATCAGTATCGAATTATTACCAAAGGAGCACCAGATGTTTTGTTAAATAGATGCCAAATATCTATTGGAGAAAGACAAAAGATTCAAAAGGAAAACTTAAAAATGGCAAAGAAGGCATTGAGGGTAATAGCAGTGGCATACAAAGATGTAGCGAAATTACCGTCTAAAATAGATACGATAAATATCGAGAATAATTTAAATTTTGTACGGATTAATTGGAATGATGGATCCACCAAGAGAAGGAGTAAAGGAAGCGGTAAGGACTTGCAGGCGAGCTGGTATAAAAACAGTTATGATAACAGGAGATCACATCGCAACAGCAACAGCAATTGCTAAAGATTTAAATATATTAGGTTCATATGACAAAGCAATAACAGGACAAGAACTAGATAAAATACCACAAAATAAATTAGAAAAGGAAATAGCTGATTATGCAGTATTTGCTAGAGTGACACCAGAACATAAAGTAAGAATTGTAAAAGCATGGCAAAGTACAGGAGCAGTCGTTGCTATGACAGGAGATGGAGTAAATGATAGCCCTGCTCTAAAAAATGCAGATATTGGAATTGCTATGGGAAAAAATGGAACTGATGTTGCTAAAAATGCATCGGATATGATTTTAACAGATGATAATTTTGTAACAATAGTAAAAGCAGTAAAACAAGGAAGAAATATTTATGATAATATTCGAAAAGCAATTCATTTTTTAATTGCCACTAATATAGGAGAAATTGTAACGATTTTTATGGGACTAATATTAGGATTCAAATCTCCTCTTCTAGCTATTCAACTATTATGGGTTAATTTAGTAACAGATTCTCTTCCAGCTATTGCAATAGGGTTAGAACCTCCCGAAAAAGATATTATGAAGCGAAAACCAATCAGCCGTAGAAAAGGAATTTTTGCAGATGGATTATGGAATAAAATTATAGTAGAGGGAATTATGATTGGAATGCTTACGTTAGTAGCATTTAGTATAGGTAATAAATATTATGGAATTGAAGTAGGAAGAACAATGGCTTTTATTACAATTGGAGTGTTAGAACTTGTCCACAGCTTTAATATAAAAAGTGAACAATCTATTTTCAAAACACGAATTTTAGAAAATAAATTCCTGATAGCAAGTTTTATATTAGGAGTATTTATACAAACAATAGTTGTAATTGTACCAACATTTGCAGAAATCTTTAAACTGGTTCCTTTAAATCAAACACAATGGATAATAACATTAGGAATATCTATACTTCCAATACCAATTATGGAAGTACAGAAAAAAGTAAATGAAATAAAATTTGGAAAAGTAATTTATATAGAAAAACAAAAAATATAATGCCAGGGATTTTCCTTGGTTATTTTTTTATAAATCTTAAAATTTCATCATCTGGAATTTCAAGAGCCTTTATTATTTTTTTAAAAGTAGAAATTCTAGTGTTTTCTTCATTATGTTCTAGTCTTTGTAAATGTCGCCAGCTAATACCGATTTCTTCTGCAAGTTCTTCTTGTGATAAGTTGTTTTCTAATCGATGTTCTTTTATCATGTTTAACCTCCATTATTAACATTTAAAATATTTTATTATACTGAAAGTTAAAATAAAACGACATTTTTGTCATAAAACTATTGACGAAAAAAATATAAAAATATAAAATAATATAAATATGACAAAAATGTCATGTATACGTTTCCAAAATAAAAGGAATAATAACAAAAGAAGGGAAGAGAGAATATGGAGAAATTAAGAAAAAACCAAGGTATTACGCTAATTGCATT